>JAGVLZ010000084.1 GCA_020054055.1 Phycisphaerales bacterium | reverse complement strand
TCGGTGCGCCGCGCCATGGCGTCACCCGCCGGGTCCACGAGCAGACCGTCCCCGCCGAGCGCCGAACACGCGACAAGGACCGACGCGCCGCAACCCGCTAGTGATCTCGTGCTTCGCCTTCGCGTCATCGGTGGATGGTCTCACGTATGTGCGATTCCAGGCCCAGGCGTTCGATCCGATACCGCAGCGCGCCGCGGTTCAGCCCGATGAGTTTGGCCGCCAGCGACACATTGCCCCGGGCATGACGAACCGCTTCCAGGATCAACTGCCGCTCGACCCCCTCGAACGTCACCGGGCCTCGGCTGAAGTCTATCTTCCCGACGCCGCTGATGAGCGACGCATCCGCCGGAACTTCCCCGGTGGTCGATCCGGCTTCCAGCCCCAGATGCTCGGGACCCACCTCATCGGAATCGCAAAGAATCGTCGCACGCCTCACGGCATTGACCAGTTCCCGAACATTCCCGGGCCAGGAATACGATCGGATCGACTCCACGGCCTCGGCCGAAAACCGCAAAGATTCGGAGTTTGTCTGCGCCGCCGCCCGGCTGAGCGTCGATTCCGCGATCGCGATCGCATCGTCCCCACGTTCGCGCAGAGGCGGAATCCGGATGGTCAATGCGTTCAGACGGAAGAGCAGGTCGGCGCGGAACGTCCCCGACTTCGAGCGCTCTTCAAGGTCCTGATTGGTCGCCGCGACGATGCGCGCCCGAACCCGGCGCTCCTTCGTCCCGCCGATCCGCCGAAAGACGCCGCGCTCGACGACCGTCAGGAGTTTCGCCTGCATCCCGATCGGAAGTTCCCCGATCTCGTCGAGGAAAATCGTTCCCCCGTCGGCCAGCTCGAACAGCCCCGCCCGGGCCGCGTGCGCGTCGGTGAACGCCCCCTTCTCGTGTCCGAAGAGTTCAGCCTCGATCAGGTTCGCCGGCAGCGCGGCGCAGTTCACATGCACGAAGGGTTTCGAGGACGCGCCCGGTGCGGAATCGCAGTCGTGGATGTACCGCGCGAGCACCCCCTTGCCGCTGCCCGTCTCGCCCAGCAGAAGAATCGTCGGCAACTCGCCCGTGTTCCGCGAGTCGGGAGCCTTCAACGTCGAATAGCGCGATGCAAGCGAGAGCGTCCGCTTCCAGGGCTCGCTCGAACCCAGCGCCTCGGTCGTCCCCGCCGAGACTCGGTTCAATCGCTCCTGGAGCGCGAGTTGCCCGCGCACGCGCCGATTCTCCAGGCCGCGCGAGAGCACCACGCTCAACTCTTCGAGTCGGATCGGTTTCTGGATGAACTCATCCGCCCCACTGCGAACCGCTTCCACGGCGGTCTCGATCGTCCCATACGCCGTGATGACGATAATCAGCCCCTCGAAGCCATCACCCCGCACCTTGCGGATCAGGTCCATCCCCGATTCGCCCACGAGGTTCAGGTCGGTCACGATCGCGTCGTATTCACCCTTGGCCACGTTCTCGTACGCTGTCCTGAGGCAGTCGGCCGTGTCAGCCCGATGCCCGTCGAGATCGAGGCTCTGCTTCAGAGATGACCTCAGGCCGGGCTCGTCTTCGATGATGAGGATGGATCCCATTTGCTCTCTCGCTCCGTGATGATCCCAGCCAGTTGGCTCGGATCAACCGCGTGGTTTGGCTGAAACATCCCTATCGGAAGCCGAATACAAAACACCGAACCGCCTTCCGCGGGGGATTCAACCGTGATTTCTCCGCCGTGACCCCGCACGACTTCACGAGAGATTGCAAGACCGATGCCAGTGCCATCACGCTTGGTGGTGAAGTAGGGTCGAAAGATCTTCTCCACCAAATCCGGCGCAACCCCGGCCCCCTGATCCGAAACCGAAATCATCCACGTCTGATCCAAGAATCCCGACGCCACCCGCACCGCCGATCCCTCTGGCGATGCCTGAAGCGCGTTCGTCAGTATCGAGACAATCGCCTGCTCCAAATGCCTGGGATCGAACCACGCCCGCTCCGGCCCCGTCACATCGCACTGCAACGATACGCCGCGCATCCGCGCCAGCGGACGATGCGACTCGACAAGCCCACGCAGCCAGGGCCCGACCTCGACAGACTCCGGGCTGAGCCCCTTCGGCACCGTCACGCTCAGCAGGTCCGTCAGCCACCGATCGAACCGGTCCACGGACTCGATAATCTGGGACTGATTCGCCTTCACCGCGTCGGCCGACACCCCGCGACGGCTCGACATCTCCGCCAGCCCCCGGATCGCGGAAAGGGGATTGCGGATGTTGTGCACCAGGCGCCGAACCATCTCCCCCGTCGCCGCGAGCCGCTCTTTCTCGACCGCCTCCGCCTGCATCGACGCGACCAACTCCGCCATTCGATTCACCTCTCGGCTCAGGACGCCGAGCTCATCGTCCGTCTTCACCCCGACGCGATGCTGAAAATCACCGGCGCCGATCCGCACCGCCGCCTCGCGGAGCAGCCGCGCCGGCTTGACCACCCACCGCCTGAAGAACATCACGCACAGCACGACGAAGAGCGCGGCCGCCACGATCCCGGAATACGTCATCGTGCCGTGGATACGCCGCAGATCGTCTCCATACGCCAGCGCGGTGGGCGCATCGCTGATCAGACGGCGCTCGATCGCCTCAACCAGCGAGAGCATGCGATCGTGCGCTCCGAGCGCCGCCACTCCCGCGGCGTGATCGCCGTCAACGAACCACGCCGACGCCAGCCGCCTCGCCTCGGCCACCTGACTGGTGAGCGCCTCCGCCGTGCCCGCCCCGACGCTCTCGTGCCATGCCCGCTCAAAATCGAGCCTCTTCAGCGCCACGATCACGTTTTCGTAGGCATTCTCGTAGGACGCGCGAGCGGCATCATCCGGCGATGTCCGATCCCTCAAAATCCGGGCGAGTTGTCCCGCACGATCCTTGAGTTCGTCGAGCCGCCTGAGCGACGTGGTGGTCCGCTCGAAGGGCTTGACCAGTTCGCGCTCCAGAAACCCGCCGAACGACAGCGCAACCGCCAGGATCGACGCGGTCGTCACCGCGAGGAGCGTCAGGAGCACCGCGAACTTGGTCTGAAGGGACATCCCGATGGAATCCTAGGGATGCGGCTGGTACCCCCACTGCCAACCCGGCCGCGACAGCGGGCTCGCCGTGGAATGCACGCTCCCATCGATCAACGCGAACTGTCCCTGACCGCCGTGCCGTAATCCGGGCCACCACAGGCGGTCGCCGCTGTAGGGCCCGCGACTGTCGAGCGAGGGCGCTGAGAAATGAGGCACGTCCCCCCTCCGCGCCGCCGACGCGCCGTCGATGTCCCACGCGAGAGGAACCAGCCCGCGGCTGAGAATATCCGGCGTCAGCGTGACCTCGACCGTCCTCGGCCGACCCCGGCCATCCACCGTCTCAATCCTGAACAGGCGAGAGTTGAACCCGAACGAAACATTCTGCGAAGGCGTCACCGCTCCCGCCCGGCATGGCGTCGAACGCCGCAACTGAATATCCCCCGGCACCCCCGGACAACGCATGGCGTCCTCATCGGAATCCGCCGTGCGCGTCACGATCGACCGGGGCTCTTCCTTCGGCCAGAACTCATCAACCCGGTACCCGCTCTCGATGAATGTCTCGAGCGAGAAACGGTTCGCGCCATACGTCGCCTCGTCGGTCCCGCGCGTGCCGCGGATCGCCGGATCGCCGAACACGGTGAAATCGAACGCGATGCTGCGCAGGTTCATCTGGCATCGGAACGATCGCGCCCGCGCCATCCCCTTCCCGAGCGCCGGCAAAAGGAGCGCGAGCAGCACCGCGATGACTGCGAGCGAGACCAGAATCTCGATGAGCGTAAAGCCGCTCCGCGTTCGCGCGAAGGTCGGGCCATTCCCACCACGAGGTCGCCGCGCTGGTCGCCGCATCCTTTCTCCGCTCAAATGCGCCCCCCCCGGGGGGACGCGCCGACAACGAAGCGTAACCCCTAACTCGAGGCCGGGCAATGAGTTTCGACATTTGCCGGCCAATCCCATCAACCGGAACGATGCGAACCTCTCCAAATTGACACTCGAAATGGCCCCGGTGGGAGTCGAACCCACACTCCCGTTTCCGAGAAGCGGATTTTAAGTCCGCTGCGTCTGCCGTTCCGCCACGGGGCCGAGGGGCGTGCCGCCGGGATCAATACGAGTCCGGCGTCTCTAACTCCACCTCGTCGAGGTAACGACCGCTGAGCCGCTCCTTGCTGAGCACCTCGGCGTGGGGAATGATCGGCATCTTGATGACATTCGTCAGGTGAGGCTCGATAAGCCGACGGACCATCGCCTGTTGCTTGGCGATGGGCTGCGTCGCGTCGATCACGCTCAGACCGAACTCGTCCACCATCTTCTCGTAGTTGTCGAGGATCCGACCCTGAAAAATCTCGAAGGATTTGTACGGGTCCATGCTCAGCCCGAGGTCCATCCCGGCTTCGTAGTATTTCAACTCGGGCCGGCCGCTCAGGATCCGGTCCAGCGCCTCATCCAGCGGCACGCGAAAATACAGCGCGACCGTCGGCCTCGGCGCAAATCGGTACAGCCGACGCACATAATCGACATCCATCCCACGCGCGATGTCGCGCGCGAACGCCGTGTAGATGTAACGATCCGCCAGCACCACCGCGCCGGCCCTCAGCGGAGGCAGGATCGCCCGCTCCATCCGATCCGCGAAGTCGGCCGCGTGGATCATGCTGAACGTCAGCGGGCTGAGCAGCCGGTTCGCCTTCCCGAACTTCGTGATGTCGCGCACCAGGGGCGAACTGTTCCACTCGCTGAATGAAACGCAGTACCCCTGCGAAACGAGCCACTTGCGCAGAAGGTCCAACTGCGTGCTCTTCCCCGAGCCGTCGATCCCTTCGACGACGAAGAGTTTGCCGGGAAGGTCGCCCAGTTCCGCGTACTGATTGAATCGGTCGTTTGGCATGTTGGTCGGTCGATCCGCAAGACGCGGCATTCTATCCGGTGGGCGGCCGGCGCCGAACGACCAGACCCCGATCGCCGGGGTGAGCCGCGCGGAGGAACATTCGGGACTCCTAGTTCTTTCGCTGCGGCACGGCCTCGCGCCCCCGCGCGGAAACCCCCGCCCGCGACAGACCCGCCCACTCGAACCGCGGCGTCAGTCTGAACATCTTCTCGAACATCCGCCCCTTCCGGTCGGAACCCCACATATCCACGGAGGGCTCTTCCTCCGATTCCAGGATAAACGTCGCCTCGTCGCCGACCAGCCTGAGCCGGACCCCGCGAACCGCCTGGGTGTGCGTTCGGTCCAGCCCGTCCGCCGCGCGAAGAATCGCCGAGAGCCGGCCGACGAACAACCGATCCGCTTCGGTGAGTTTCGCGAAGGTCGGGTGCTTGAGTTTCGGCTCCGCGCGCCGGTGATACCTCGCGATGTTCGCGATGACCTCCAGTTCGCGGTGCGTGAATCCGGGAAGGTCGCTGTGAACGATGAGGTGATAACTGTGCTTGTGATGCTTCGAGTAGTTGATGAAGTAGCCGACATCGTGCAGCAGCGCCGCGACGTGCAGAATCTCCCTCGCCGCCGCGGTGCCGTGCTCGCCCAGCAGGTCGGAACGCTGCTCGACCATCTGGTCGAAAATCTGGAGCGAGAGGTCCGCGACATGGACCGAGTGCTGCTCCTCGAATCGGCAGTTCAACGCGAAATGGCGCGCCGAACGCAGCCGGTCCACCGGGACGAGGCGCTGCTTCTCCGCCGAGGGGTAGATCTCGCCCAGCATCGTGAGCAGAAGGCCGTCGCGAATTCCCCGGTCGTGCACGCGCGCACTGTTCGCCCCGAGGTGCTTCATGACACCCTCGACGATCGCCAGCCCCGCGATGATGATCTCCGCGCGATCGGCGCTCAACCCGGGAACGCGCAGACGCGCCTTCACCGGCACATGCCGCAGCCAATCGAGCGTGTGCCGGATCTCGGACCGCTGCATCTCGTGCCCGCGCATCGCAAAGGGCAACATGCTCGTGTCCCGCAGCGCCGCCCCGCGGTGCATCGACACCGCCGCGACGGTCGTGAATGTCCCGCCCGTCCCGATCATGAACTGCGGCACGATCGGCGGCGTGCCGACCGCCTCGCGGAGGCTCTTGCGCACATATTTCCGCAGCGCCCGAAACGCCGAGTCATTCCCAGGCGACTCCGCTCCGGCGAACATCTCGGTCAGACGGACCGCGCCGAGTTTCAGCGTGTAGACCTGCTCGATGATCCCCCCGGAGGAGACCACGATCTCGGTGCTCCCCCCCCCGATATCGACGACCGCACACGACGACTCGCGCAGGTCGAAGGCGTGCGCAGCGCTGAGGTACGCGAGCCGCGCTTCCTCCTCGGCCGTGATTGGGACCAGCGTCAACTTCGTCCGCTCCCGAACCATGTCGCAAAAGATCGGGCCGTTCTCCGCCTCGCGAACCGCCGACGTCCCGATCACGCGCAGCATGCTCACGCCGTACCCCTCGGCGATCTCCTTCATCCGCGTGATCGCGAGGATGGACTCCTCCATCGCTTCCGGCTGCAAACGCCCGGTGCTCGCGAGCCCCCTTCCGAGGCGAGTCACCGCTTTCTCATCATCGAGGATCCGATACGTCGAATCGACCGAGGCCTCCGCGATGATGAGCCGGAGGCTGTTCGTGCCGACATCGATCGCCGCGAGGCGGCGGGGACCATGGACCGCGGGTGAACCGTTCCCGTTCTGTCCAGCGACGTTCACGCCTTGCTCCCGTTGACTCCGGGAGTTATCGGCATGATTTGGCCTCGACTCAACACCTCGTGATCCGCGATCCCGACCGAATCGCCGCCGCTTGAGGGCGAAACCAGCCCCCGATACGCCGCGAGCAACTCACGCTCACCCGTCGAGCGCCACCAGGGCACAAACTCGGCCCGGCACGCCTCGAACCGCCCGGCGTACATCGCGCGAACCGCCGCGAAATCCCGAGGCGAATCGGCCCGAGACATCCGATCGTCGATCAACGCGATGATCTCCGAGAGGTCGTTCGCCGCCCCCAGCCGATCCTGCACGCGCACCAGCAGTTTCGCGGCTTCGTCGAGCCGCTCCGGCTCGAAGCAAGGCCCGAACACCTCCGTCGCGTACCGCAGCCGCTTCGCCGCCAGCCGCAACTCGTGAAGCCCGGACGCCTGATCGAGGTCGGCCGCGCCCAGCGCACGGATCTCGCTCACCAGCCCGCTCAGCGAACGCCGAGCCGCCAAGCCGAGCGTCACAACGCTCGCGGGAACATCCGAGTCGTGCAACGCAACGATCGACTTGGTCAACCGCTTGCCCCAACGCTTCAATCGGCCCGGTGAGAACCGATCGAGCGCTTCGCGCACGCGATCCAGCGAGCGAGCCCGGCGTTTGCTCAACACCCGTTCGAGACGATGGAGCACTTCCGCGTCGATGACATCGGACGCCTTGCGGTCGTGGCCGAGCAACGAGAGTCCGACGTCGCACGCCCGCGCGGTGCCGATGGCGCGCCGCAGTTTCTTGAGCCGCTTCTTCGCACGCCGCAACCGCCCGTCAGACGAAACGCAAGGCCCGAACACGCCGATCGCCGCGGAGGCTCGGCGGACGCTCACCCGCACCTGATGAATGTCATCCGGTTCCACAACCTGCACGTCGCGAGAATCACGAAGTTTCGCGACCGATTCCGCGACGGTGTTCAAGCGCCGCCTCAGCACGACCGACGCCGCTTCGTGGAACGGGGAACCCGCTCCCAGACCATGCGCCGCGTGGCTTGCCTTGCTCCCGCTCATGGCCGCACCCCCTCCATATCGGAGACCACGCGAAGTATTCCCGTGGTGAGGTCCGTGAACACCGGATGAATGTCTCGCGTCGCGTCGATGCTCTGGAAGCCATAACTGAGCGAGAGTTCGTCGAAGACCCTCAGCAGCCGAGTCTGGTATGTCACGAAAGAACGGTAGACATCGTTGTCACCAAGAAAATCCATCCCCGACTCCCAGTAGTCGAAACCCCCCGCCGAAAGAACCCGCGGCGTGAGTTGCTGCACGTCAACCTTGAGATAAAACACGGCGTGAGGCTTCGGCGCGAACCGGTACAAATCGCGGACCCAAGAGGGATCGGTCCCCCGAACGATCGACCGCGCCATCACCGAATAGGTGTACCGGTCGGTCAGCACCACGAAACCAGCGCGAAGTGCGGGAATGATCTCGTTCTCGATGCGATCCGCGAGGTCGCACGCATACAGAAGGTCCATCGTCAGCCGACCGAGCGTGTGGCCCAGTTTGGCGCGGCGCAACCCATCGCCGGCGAGTCGGCCGCGCGTGAGTTCGGTGTGCGCCACGCCGTAGCCGCGCGTTTCCAGCCATTCACGCAGCAGCGCAAGGTGGGTCGATCGACCGGCGCCGTCTGTCCCCTCCACCACAATCAAACGGCCCGGCTCGCTCGAAATATCGAACGCTCCCGCTCCATTCGTCACGGCGTTGGCGACCGACATGCCCGGCCGAAAGCCCGACTCTTCGGAACGGCTCGCTGAACTGTATGGCGCGTGAGACAACAGGGTCGCTCCTACGGCAAGGCCGAAAGAGTATCCAAACAAAGCCCTTCCACGAGGCAATGATAGCAAGTGGACCGACCGCTCCGATCAGCCCGGGCGATCATGCACCGCCAATCCCCTAGATCTCCACCAGGCCTTCACGGATCGCATACCGGGCCAGTTCCACACGGTCGTGAATCCCCAGTTTTTCCATGATCGCGGCCCGGTGCGCATCCACCGTCTTCGGACTCCGATGGATCATGCGCGCGATCTCCGTCCGCGACTGACCCTGACCGATCATCCTGAGAATCTGGTGCTCCCTCGGCGTCAGCGTTCCAAGCCTCGACGAGGGCTTGGGCATCTCTTCCACCGTCGACGCGCTGCGGTGATGATTCACGCGCGAGATCACGTCGGGGCTGAACGCGAACTCACCGCGCATGACGCGCCGCAGGCCGTCGATGATCGCCGTCGGGTCCTCGGTCTTCGCCAGATAGCCCCGTGCGCCCGAGGAAATCGCGCTGTCGATGTACCGATCCCGCACATGCGCGCTGAGCACCACCACGCGCAGCCCGGGCCTCGAACGCCGAAGGTCGCTGATGACGAGGAACACGTCGGGCCCGGGAATCTCGACATCGACGAGCAGGATGTCGGGCTCCAATCGCCCGATCTCCGCGTGCAATCCTTCGAGCGTCCCGAGCGATCCGACAAACTCCATCGTGGGCTCGAGCGCGATCCGCGCGCGAAGTCCCTCGATCAGAAACCCGTGGTCGTCCACGCACATCACTCGCGTTGCTCGCGGTTGCTCCATCAGGAGAGCCTCCCTCGCCCGACCCCGGGCGCCGACCATGGGCCTCGCTCCGCCTCCGATGATTCGCCATCCACGACCATGACCTTGCACCCGCAAGGGCACCGACCTTCCCGCCGGTACACTGTAACCATAGGAAAGCGACTGATTCCTAGGGAATCCGCAGTATTCTGCTCCCCACATATGAATTTCTGGTGAAGAGCGTTGTTTTTGACCGCTAACTCGCGGAACGCACGACCGGCTGGTGACGAACGACCGTCCCGTCGGCTGCAAAGATCACCGATTCGGCAACGTTCGCGCACAGGTCGGCGATCCGCTCGATCGACCGCACAATCCCGATGACATCCAGCAGCGCCTTCGGGTCGTGACCGGGGATCGACATCTGCTGGGCCGCCCACGTCATCAGTTCCTTGTACTGACGATCCACCGTCTTGTCGGCCCCGCGGACATTCAGCGCGAGGTTCGCGTCGCCGTTGGCGAGCGATCGCATCGTGTCGGCGATCATGGCTCGCACGGACGACGCCATGTCAAGCAACACGGGAGGGCGCTCCATCGGCTTCAGATACTCGAGTTTAATCACCTTCTTCGCAATGCCCCGGGCCAGATCGGCGATCTTTTCCAGGTCCGCATTGATGCGGAGCGCGGCCATCACATACCGCAGGTCGCTCGCGACCGGCTGGTGCAACGCCAGAATCGTCGCGCACTCGGATTCGACGTCCATGTCCAACTGGTCGATGGGGTCGTCGCCCTCGCGAACCGCCTCGGCCGATCGAAGGTCGTGCTTGAGCAGCCCGTCGAGCGCCTGATTGACGCGCTGCTCGACCTCGGCGGACATCGTCAAAAGCAACCGGCGTAGATTCAGGAGTTCGTTGGAGAGGCTTGCCATCGTTGGAGTTGTCTGGATCGTTCGACCCGGCTCTTCGCGTGCGGCCCAATCCTATGCATCGGCAATCCGGCGGACCGCTTGAAGTGTTTTTAGCCGAATCGCCCCGTCACATACTCCTCCGTCTGCTTTTTCTGGGGCTTGGTAAAGAGGTCGATGGTTCGGCCCGCTTCGATCAGGGCCCCCTCGTAGAAGAATGCCGTCACGTCCGAAATCCGGGCCGCCTGCTGCATGTTGTGGGTCACGATCACGATGGTGTACTCGCTGCGAAGTTGCCGGATCAGGTCCTCGATGCGGAGCGTCGCCTGCGGGTCCAGAGCGGAACAGGGCTCATCCATGAGAAGCACCTCCGGCCCCACGGCGATCGCCCGGGCGATGCAAAGCCTCTGCTGCTGCCCCCCCGACAATCCGAGCGCCGAATCGTGCAGCCGGTCCTTCACCTCTTCCCACAGGGCCGCGTGACGCAAGGATTGCTCCACTAACCGGTCCAGTTCCGCCCGACGGAAGGACCGATGCAGTCGCGGCCCAAACGCGATGTTGTCGTAGATCGACTTCGGGAATGGATTGGGCTTCTGGAAGACCATGCCGACCCGCCGGCGCAGGTCGACAACGTCCATCCGCTGGTCGAGCAGGTCGATGCCGTGCAGATTGAGCGTTCCCTCGGCGCGGGCCGAGGCGACCATGTCGTTCATCCGGTTGATCCATCGGAGGAAGGTGCTCTTGCCGCACCCGCTGGGGCCGATGAGGGCCGTGACACGCTTGGTGCGCACCTCGAACGAAACGGACTTGATCGCCTGGAACGAGCCGTACCACGCGGAGAAATCACGAACGGTCAGCGCCACCGGAGCGCGGGTCGTGCTGTCCGCCTGGCCGGCGACCCCGAGGCGCGCGACGTTCGCCAGCGGGTTGAGCGCGGCGCTCTCCCGGGATTCCTTCAACAGGCTCGGTGCGTCGGCGTGCCTCATCGGGTGTGCTTCTGGAACTTCTGCCGGATGAGGATAGCCGCCGCGTTGAACCCCAGCAGCACCGCCACGAGCACGATGATCCCCGCCGCCGCGACGCCGTAGAACTCGGGCTGCGGACGGCTCGCCCACTGGTAAATCTGCAGCGGCATCGCCGCGAAGTCGCTCATCACGTTCGTCGGCGTGAACGTGATGAACAGGAACCCCCCCACCACCAGCAACGGCGCCGCCTCGCCGATCGCGCGGCTCATCGCCAGAATCGCCCCGGTCATGATCCCGGGCATCGCCGACGGCAACACCATCCGCGAGACCATCTGCCACCGCGTCGCACCCGCGGCAAACGCCCCTTCGCGCAAGGACTTGGGCACAGCACGGATCGCTTCCTGGGACGAAATAATCACCACAGGAAGAATCACCAGCATCAGCGTCAGCGCTCCCGCGAGAACGCTCCCGCCCAGCGGCAGCCTCACATAGAAGAACGACTCCTCCTGCCCGATGGCAAGCGAGCCGATCGATCGATACCCTTGGATGTCATCGCGATTGATCGTGCGCGCTCTCCCGCCTGAGACCAGCGTGGCCGACTTCTCACCGATCGAGAGCGAATCGCCCCGTACAACCTCGTTGGACCTGAGATAGAACTCGTGGGTCCGAACCGCGAAGGATTCTCGGACGAGCACCGTCGTGGTGGGAACCTCCATCCGCCCCTCCATCGGGTCGTTGAGCACAAGCAGGCCAGGCCGCGACTCACGGAACACCCCATCGACCTTCAGCACGCTCGGAGTTTCCCACTCTTCGGCCGGCGCGAGCGCAAACGCGAGGTCGAGGGGAAGGTTGTAGTCCCGCCGAATCGAGAAACTGACGGCCTCACCGGGCTTCGCGGACAACAGTTTCTCCGTTTCACCCTGAACCAGCGCCAGACTGACCTCGACCCCCGTCGGCCAGGACATCCCCTCCGCCTGCGCCGCCCCGCCGTCCACCCCCGTCACGTCGATCACCACTGACTCGGGACGATCCTCGACGAGCATCCCTTGGACGACCACGCCGTTGGCGAGTGTCGCGCGGATCATCTGATCGTATTGATTCGGATTGCCGAGCAGGCCGAAGCATCGGACGAACACGGTCAGCCCGATGATCCCGTACACGATCGAAGGCACGCCCGCGAGGTTCCGGATGTTCAGTTCGACGAATGAGTGCGCCCGCCTGGCCCAGAGTCCCTTCGGGGCGTACTCCTCGAGCAGGATCGCCGCCCCCACACCCAGCGGGAGCGCGAGAATCATGCACGTCGCGCAGAGCCAGATGGTCCCCCACAGCGCGGCCTTCAAGCCCGCGTCGGCCGCATTGCGCGAGGGGTAGTGGTTCAAGAACGCCCAGTCGAGGTGCCCCCAGCCGCGCACGACGATGGACCCGAGCAGCACAACCAGGATCAGCACCGAGACGAACGCGGACGCCACGCAGCCGATCACGAAGAGTCGGTCGATGAGACGCCGCCGCCACGCCGGCTTTTCGCGCCCCAGCAGGGGCTCGTCCGGGCCACTCATTGGTACTCCTCCCGGTAGCGCCGCATGATCCGGTAGCCCACGATCGTGACAACGAGAGTCATCAGGAAGAGCATGAACGCGACCGCGTACGACGAGCGGTACTCCACCCCCGCCGCCGAGGCATCGCCGAGAAAGATCTGCACCATGTACCCCGTCATCGTCTGCACCTGGTCGCGCGGATCGGCGGTCAGTTGCGCGAGCCCCCCCGCGGCCAGGGCGACGATCATCGTTTCGCCGATGGCCCGCGCGATCGCCAGCAGAAACGACGCGATGATGCCGGAGAGCGCCGCGGGAACGACGACGCGCAACGAGACATCCAACCTCGTACCGCCGCAGGCGTAGGCGCCCTCGCGCAGGCTGCGCGGCACGGCCTGGAGCGCATCCTCCGAGAGCGAGCAGACGATCGGCAGCGTCATGATCCCCACCGCGAGGCCGGCGCTGAGAGCGTTGTACGAATCAACCTCAACCCCGGCGCCGAGCAACGCCGGCGTGATGAACGTCAGCGCAAAGAACCCGTACACGACAGTCGGAATGCCGGCGAGAATCTCGAGCACGGGTTTCAGCACGGCGCGCAGACCGCGCGGCGCATACTCACTCAGATAAATCGCGGTAATCAACCCCAGCGGGAGCGCCAGCAGCGCCGAAACACCCGTCACCAGCATCGTCCCGCACACCAGCGGCCAGACGCCGAAGTGCTTCTCGGCGCCGAGCAGGGGCTGCCACGTCGCGGTCAGGAAGAACTCACCGGGCGACACATCGGGCATCGTGAAGAAGCGTCGCGTTTCCTCCAGAAGCACGCCGATGATCGCGAACGTCGTCAGTGTCGAGAAGATCGCGCACGCCATCAGCGCCGCCGTCATGAACGCTTCGCGGAACCGTCGCAGCGTGCGCGACCGCTCGCGCCCCGCCGAGTGATCGAGGGGGAGAAGAGCGCCGGGCTGAGCCTGGATCGTGGTCATGCAGCGCGGTCGGTGGTGCGTTCGATTCCGCGCTCCAACTTACTGGTACAGGTCCGCCAGAGGGCCGTGCAGGGGCTGACCCTGGTCGTCGGTGAACTGCGTCCCCGTTCGACGCGCGGCGATGTTCCGCGCGGCGCGGCTGTAGACCTCCGAGGGCAACTTCACATACCCGACTTCCTCCGCCAGTTTGCCCGCGCTCTGAAGATAGAAACCGACGAACGCCTTGACCTCCGGCCGTTCGACCGCCTTGCGGTTCACATAGATGAACAGCGGACGGCTGAACGGCGCGTACGTCCCCGTCTCGATCGTCTCGTGCGTCGGCGCGATCGCCCCCTTGCCCGCGTCGATCGGCACGATCTTGAGCGCATCCTTGTTCTCGAAGTAGTACGCGCACCCGAAGAACCCGATCGCGTTCTCATCGCCCGTGACCCCCTTGACCAGCACGTTGTCATCCTCGGAGACCGACATATCGCCGCGGATCGAGCCCTTGCTCCCGACGACGACTTCCTTGAAGTAATCAAATGTGCCCGAATCGGTGCCGGGAGAGAAAATGCGGATCGGCTTGTCGGGCCACTCGGCCCGGACATCCCTCCACGTCTTCACGCTCGTCCCGTCGGTCCAGATCTTCTTGACCTCGTCGAGCGTCAGGTGGTTCACCCACATATTCTTCGGGTTCACGACGATCGACAGCCCGTCGTAGGCGATCGGCACCTCGATGAACTCCACATTACTGCTCGCGGCCTTCTCGCTCTCTTCCTTCTTGATCGGACGCGAAGCGTTCGAGATGTCCGTCTCCCCCGCGCAGAAGCGCTTGAACCCGCCGCCGGTCCCCGAGACGCCCACCGTCACGTTCACGCCGGGGACGATCTTCTTGAACTCCTCCGCCACCGCCTCGGTGATCGGATAGACGGTGGACGAGCCGTCGGCCTTCACCGTTCCGGTCAACGATGAAGGCGCCTGCGCCACGGTCATGGCCGCAAGAAGTGAAATCGACGCGAGACTCAGTGCGCCGGTCAGTGATGTGTTCACGATCGTGGTTCCTGTCGTAAGAGACGCTATGCGAAGTTGAACCCGCAACGACCCCCGATGGTCGCACGCATTGGACCACGCCAGTGTTCAGATTGCGCTAAGACCTCTCGGCGGGTCAGTTAGGACGCTGGTAGGCAGGCCAGCACGAGGTGCCTGCGAAGTGTTGCTCCCGCATCGCGGATTGGTTCGACCGAAAGAAACCCGTGAGGTCTCGGGCCGTTTGCTGGAGTTCGCTTGACTTCCATCTTTCCGCGAGTACGTTCCAGTTGCAAGGGAAACAGGGAGCGATTCCATGGCTGGAAGCCGGGCGGTCATTTCGATGGTGTGTTTGATCGCGGCTGCGCTGTCGGCCGACTGTTTCGCCCAGCACCCCATCCCCGAGTCCGAGCGCTGGGCGACGATCACGCACGCGGGGAATGCGCCGTATGTCTACGACGCGACGCCGGGGGCGCCGTACGGGTTGCTCGGGGGGGTGGACTACGAGTTCCAGATCAGCCGGACGGAGGTGACAGGGTCGGAGTGGTTCGAGTTCGTGCAGGCGTACGCGCCCTTCGTCGAGCCGCGATTTGCGGACCTCACATTGTTCACCAGTTATTCGATCAACTGGACCGGCGGGCAGAACTATTCGATGCACCCCGCCGCCGCCAACCGCGGCGTCGAGGTGGGGTGGTGGTTCGCGGCCCGCTACGCCAACTGGCTGCACAACGACAAGGCGCTGACGCCGGAAGCATTCGAGAACGGCGCGTACGACACATCGACCTTCGGCTACGTCGAGGGGTACGGGTACACGGACCAGGTCGCGCGCAACCCCGATGCGAAGTATTGGATCCCCACGCTCGACGAATGGATCAAAAGTGCCCACTTCGATCCGAACCGCTACGGCCCGGGCCAGCCGGGGTACTGGACCTACTCGACTTCGTCGGAGGAGCAGCCGATCGGCGGCCCGCCGGAACTCGGAGGACAGACGAGCGCGGGGTATCCATGGTCACAGGGTGAATACTCGATCCCCGAGGTCGCGGGGTATCGAGATGTGATGTC
>JAGVLZ010000384.1 GCA_020054055.1 Phycisphaerales bacterium | reverse complement strand
TCGTGATGCGCCGCACACCCTTTGCCACGCCCTCTTCGGCGATGATCGCAAACGCCTCGGCCTCGCCGGTCGCCGTCAGGTGCGTCCCGCCGCAGAACTCGGCGGAATACCCGCGCCACCGCGCGTTCTCCGGGTCGCCGCGCATCTCGTCGGCCTTCGCGCCGATCGAGACCAGCCGGACCGGATCGGGGTAGGTCTCGCCGAACACTGCGCGCACGCCGTGGATGCGCTTCCCCTCCGCCAGCGGGATCGGCTCGGCGAAGACCGGCAGTTTCTGCTCGATCATGCGCCGGACGGACTGCTCCACCCGGTGCGCCTGCTCCACCGTCATCGCCTGGTTGTGGCTGAAGTCAAAGCGCAATCGTTCCGGCGCGACGAGCGACCCCTTCTGATCGACGTGATCCCCCAGTGCCTCGCGCAGCGCCCAGTTGACGAGGTGTGTCGCGGTGTGGTTCGCCGCGATCGCCTTCCGCCGC
Organism: Phycisphaerales bacterium; assembly: GCA_020054055.1. Taxonomy (GTDB): domain Bacteria; phylum Planctomycetota; class Phycisphaerae; order Phycisphaerales; family UBA1924; genus JAEUIV01. Next base: position 3,704 of record JAGVLZ010000384.1, on the reverse strand, counting down.
GGCAGATCGACGCGCACCTCGCAGTCGTCGCCGACCCGCAGTTCGCCCTTCGCGATGCGCCCGATGTGCAGGATGTACCCGCCGATGTTCCGAACTTCCTCGACAATGAACTCGCCGCCATCGTGGGCGTCCGAAGCGGATGAGCGCCGCTCGCGCGTCACCTGCATCCGCCCCTTGTCCGCCGACTGCCCCCCCATCTCGGCGTAGAACGAAGTGCGGTCGAGGATCACCGCGAAGCGATCCTCCGGGCGCGTGTTTCGAGCCACAAGGTGCTCATCGAAGGAGTGGCCGTTCCAGATCGCCGCGACGGCGGCGCGCATCCGCTTCGCGGTGAACTTCTCCGAATCGTCCGTCGGCTCGACGCGCATCCGCCGCAGGGAAGTCAGCGCCTCCGTGTTCAGCGCGCCCGCCCCCTCTTCGGTCGCCTTGCCGCCGGCGCGGGCTTTGATTCGATCTTCTTCCATAAGGCGGTCGAAGCCCTCAACATCGACCCTCAGTCCGCGTTGCTCGGCGATGAGTTGAGTGAGTCCGATCGGGAAACCATGTGTGCCGTGGAGTTTGAAGGCATCGTCGGGCCGAATGCTGGGAATCATCTTTGGAGGTCGGCCCAACTGCCTGGTTAGCTCATCCAAAGTGAGATCCGCAAATGTCTTTGTTTGCGAGCCCGATTCTCGCGGCGACAAAAAGTGTCTTTGACGGCGCGACCGGTGACCAGCATCGAGAGGGGTAGGCCCTCTAAGTGTTGATCCAGATGCCCATGTGTAGCCGGTCTCAATGCTCATCACTTGAGCAATAGCCGCTGCGGCGGCATCATCAAACAACATCAGTCCCTGCTCAAGCGTCCTCCCAAAAGCCTCCTCCTCATCCTTGATCACATCATGCACGCGCCGCGGGTTTTTATTGAGTTCCGGGAACGCACCCCCCATCGTTTCCACGACCGTCGGCACCAACTCGCAGAGGAACGAACCGGGAACGCCGAGGTGCTGCCTGCCGTAGAACACCGCACGCCGCAGAATGCTCCGGAGGACGTAGCCCCGACCTTCGTTGCTCGGGTCCGCCCCATCGGTGATCGCGAACGTCAACGTGCGGATGTGGTCCGCGATCACGCGGTACGCCGTATCCTTCGGATCGCTCCACGACCCCGAGTACGCCGGCGCCTTGCAGAACTCCTTGATCGCCGCGAACAGCGGCGTGAACGCATCGGTGTCGTAGTTGCTGCTTTTCCCCTGGATCACGCGCGTGATGCGCTCGAGCCCCATCCCCGTATCGACGTGCTTCGCGGGCAGCGAGCGCAGCCCGTCAATCCCAGGCCCCGTCCGGTTGTACTGGATGAAGACGTGGTTCCAGATCTCGATGACGTTCGCGTCGCTCGCGTTCACCAATGCTGAACCAGAGACGCGCGCCCTCTCCGCATCGCTCCGCCCGTCGTAGTGAATCTCCGAGCAAGGCCCGCAAGGCCCCGTGTCCCCCATCTCCCAGAAGTTGTCCTTCATGTTCCCGGGGATGATCCGCTCGGCAGGGAGGTACTTCCGCCAGAGGTCATACGCCTCCCGATCCGGCTCAAGCCCCAGTTCCTTGTTCCCCTCGAAGTAACTCGCGTACAGCCGCGCGGGATCGATCCCCCACACATCGGTCAGCAGTTCCCATCCCCACTGGATGCTCTCGGCCTTGAAGTAATCGCCGAAGGACCAGTTGCCGAGCATCTCGAAGAATGTGTGGTGATAACCGTCCTTGCCCACGTCGTCGAGGTCGTTGTGCTTGCCGCCGGCGCGGATGCACTTCTGAGAGTTCACGGCACGCTTCATGCCGTAGAGCGGGCTGGCCGGCGCGACGTTCCCGAGAAAAAGAGGCTTGAACTGGTTCATCCCAGCGTTGGCAAAGAGCAGCGTCGGGTCCTCGTGCGGCACGACCGGCGACGACGGAACGAATAGGTGCCGCGCACGCTCGATGAAGAAGTCGATGAACTCCTGGCGGACCTGATTGACCGGGCGGAACTGGGGCATTTCGCCAGTGTAACTGGTCGGAAGAAGGGTTCACCACGGAGCGCGCCGAGGGGCACGGAGGAAGGCCGGGGGAAGTGATGAAGAGACAATGAGATCGCGTTTGCGAGCACGCGCTTTGCTTTCACCCAATCCCCCTCCGTGCGTCTCATTGACCTCCGTGGTGAACTATTCCGCGCGAACGCGGTTGGTGATGGCGCCCAGGGATTCGATCTCAATCGCCACCTCATCGTTTGCTTTCAGATACCGCGGCGGCGTCCGCGCCATCCCCACGCCGCTCGGAGTCCCGGTCAGGATCACTGTGCCGGGTATCAGCGTCGTGCCGCGCGATAACTCGGCGACGAGGTAGTGCGGCGAGAACATCATCTCGCCTGTGCTCGCCGATTGAACGACCTCGCCGTTGAGTTTCGTCGTGAGACCCAGATTCGAGGGGTCGTTCACCTCCGCTGCGGGCGTCACCCTCGGCCCCAGCGGACAAAACGTATCAAACGACTTCCCCCGGCAGAACTGCCCCCCGCTCCCCTGCTTCTGCCACCACCGCGCCGAAACATCGTTCGCGACGCAGTAGCCGAGAATGATGCCCGACTTCGGATCGCGCGCCTCCGCCTCGCTCACATCGCGCACCGCCTTGCCGATGACGACCGCGAGTTCACCCTCATAGTCCACCTGCTCGCGATCCTGGCACACCTTCGGGATCACGATGTCGTCGCCCGAGAGGATCGCCGACGCTGGATTCTTCGTGAAGATCATCGGCGCATCGGGAACCGCCGCCCCCTGCTCCTTCGCGTGCTCGGCGTAGTTCCGCCCGATGCCGATGATGTGCCGCACCGGAAGGGTCTCGCCCGAAGACAGACGGATCGCGACGCCGAAGTCGGCTTTGATGATGTCCATGGACGGAAGATACCCCACGCCGCGGATGAGGTCCGCCGAATCCGCGGGTCGCCTTCGTCACCGAGTCCATGATGGCACGAACGTCCACTCTCCGCGCCATCTCACGGCGTCGGCGGGGGCGGTGCGGGCTGGCCCCAGCACGCCACACAGTTTGGCACCGTCACCTCGGCGGTTGTCGTCGCACCGCTGCCGGGAAGAACAAAAGCGACGAGAAGCGTCCCGCTCAGCGTCGCGCCGCGCGTGATCGTCAGTCGGCCGACGCGGACGTAGTAGCCGCAGGGATCACTCGGGAATCGCGCGAGGTCCTTCGCGGCTGGCAGCGCGCTGCTCGCCCCAAAACCCGGAACGACCCACAGCCCGCGGACCCCCGTCGCGGTGAACGCGCTGACTTCCGGCGGAAGGATCATCTGCGGCAACGGCTGGAAGCCCGGCGCGCCGGAGGACGGCGTCTCCGTCAAACCCGTATCGATCGTGACGTAGGTATCAAAGGCGAGGCACGGGACCGCGTTCGTGTTCACGAGCGCGGGGCGAAGGTTCCCCGCAGCGCCCGTCGCCGAGGAATGCTCGAAGAACGCGCCATTCCCCAGCGTCATCGGCGGCGAACCCGAAACCTCCGCGCTCACGAACTGGAGACTGAACGGCGGGATCGTGGACTGCGAGTTGGTCGTCGCCATGCGCACATACAGGTCCGCCGTGGCGAAGTTCGCCAGATCGACCTCGAACTCTTCGTTCGCGCACGCACCGTTGTCGATCGGACGCCACACCGCGGTGATTCCAGGCGCCTGGTTCGCGCACAGATCGGGCGTGCCGCCC
>JAGVLZ010000105.1 GCA_020054055.1 Phycisphaerales bacterium | reverse complement strand
TTTCATGCGCAAGGGAGGCCGTGGGGCCGGGAGTTCGGGAATGCCGATGAGCCGCGTAAGAATGGTGTTGGTGTGCCTCGCGGTGGCCGCGCCGGCGTGCTTCGGGCAGCACCCCATTCCCGAATCCGAGCGTTGGGTGACCATCACCAATCCGGGGAATGAGCCGTTCCCAGCCGATTTCGGCGGCGGCCTGGTCATTCCCTTGGGCCGCGTGGACTACGAGTACCAGATCAGCCGGACCGAGGTCACGGCCACGGAGTGGCTGGAGTTCGTCAAGGCCCAGGCCCCATTCCTGAACCCCTTCGAGGCGATCGGAATTGACTTCACGACTCAGTACATCCGCTGGTCTCCCGCCACCGGGGAGTACACCGTGCGGCCCGGCTTCGAGAACCGCCCCATCGAGAACACCTGGCGCTACGGCGCGCGCATGGTGAACTGGCTCCACAACGACAAGGCGATGACCGCCGAGGCGTTCGAGAACGGGGCCTATGATGTGAGCACCTTTGGGACCAATCCCGACGGAACCGTCACCGATCAGATCGCCCACTCACCCGACGCACGCTATTGGATACCGACATGGGATGAATGGGTCAAGGCGGCTCACTTCGACCCCGACCGCTACGGCCCGAATATGCCTGGGTACTGGATGTATTCGCATTCCTCCGATGTCGCGCCGATTCAGGGTCCACCCGGAGTCGGCGAGACCAACGGGGGCATCGGCCCCTTCCTGAACGTAGCGTCGTATCCAAGCGTGCAATCGCCGTGGGGACTCTGGGATACCTTGGGGGGTATTGGAGAGTGGACCGAAACGCCTTGGAGCGCTCACCCGAACGATCCACTTCCAGCCTTTCGCATCACTGAGGGGTCGATATGGAACGAACTCGGCATCGAGGCCGATCGCATTAATTACGCGTTGATAGCTCCCCCAAGTTCTGTCTGGGCCGGCTTCCGTATCGCTCGCGCTATCCCCAATCCATCTGGCGCGCTTGTGTTGCTCGGCGCGGTTTTTCCATTCACACGAAGAAGGAGACCCGCACATGACGCATCGATTGTCCATTCTCGCTTCGGTGATCCCGTGCCTCGCGACACTCATCTCGCAAACTCAGTGTGAGGCGCAAGCCCCTTGCACGCCACCGACCGGCGCGCCGATCGTCACCCAGACCTTTCCCCCCGAGCCCCAACTCGGGTGCATCGAGGCGGACGCGCTCGTCAGCGACGCCCTGACCACGATGGGCTACGCCTCGATCGAAGATTTCGTCGACGCCATCGCCGCGATGGACGAGCAATCCCGCAACGCCGAGGTCCGGCGGCTGGGTGGGTTCCTGGAAGGGGCGGAGTAGAGCGGCACCACTCGCCCGCGCATTTCAGTCCACCGCCACCGGGTTGCTCAGCGCCAGCATCCGCTCCAGCGCCTCGAGCGCCGGCCCGCGCGCTTCTCTATGCACCTGCACACGGTTCACCACCTTGCCCGACGCAAGATGGTCCAGCACCCAGAGCATGTGCGGCTCATCAATCCGGTACATCGTCGTGCATAGGCACTGGCAATCGCTGAGAATGCGCACGAACACGCCGCGCGACTTCGCCTCCCGCGCCAGGCGATTCACGAGATGAATCTCCGTCCCCACCGCCCAGCGGCTCCCCTCCGCCGCCGCGCCGATCGTCTTGATGATGTACTCCGTCGAGCCGTTCAGGTCGCTCTTATCCACCACTTCCTTGCAGCACTCGGGGTGAACGAGGATCTTCATCGCCTTATCGCTCTCGCGCACCTCGTCGCAATGCTCCGGCCGGAAAAGTTTGTGCACCGAGCAATGCCCGGCCCACAGGATCACGCGCGATTCGAGCAGTTCGTCGACCGTCGCCCCACCCAGCGCTTCGCCCTGCCTGCTCCGCCGAGGGTCATACAGGCACGTCTCGCTCTTCACCTTCAGCCCGAACGCCGCCGCCGTGTTCCGCCCCAGGTGCTGGTCCGGCAGGAACAGCACCTTGATCTCCTCGCTCTTTTTCTTCGGGATCGTCCCCCCCGCCATCGCCCACTCAAAGACCTTCCGCGCATTCGAGGAGGTGCAGCACGCGCCGCCGTGCTTCCCGACGAACGCCTTCACCGCCGCCGTCGAGTTGACGTAGGTGACGGGGACAATCCGTCCCTTCCATTTCTTCTTCGCGAGCGCCGCGTGGAGGTCGTCCCACGCCGTCAGCGCATCCTCATACGCGGCCATGTCCGCCATCGAGCAACCCGCGGAGAGATCGGGCAGGATCACCGCCGTCCCCTCCGGCGCGAGCAGGTCCGCCGACTCCGCCATGAAATGCACGCCGCAGAAGAGCACATACTTCGCCCCCTGCTCCCGCACCCGGTCGGCCGCGAGTTGCGACAGTTTCAGCGAGTCCCCCGTGAAGTCGGCGTGACGGATGACTTCATCCGTCTGGTAGTGATGACCGAGGATGACGAGTTTCGAGCCGAGTTCCCCCCGGCGCGACGAGATGGCGTCGGCCAGGTCCTCCGGCCTGTGACCGTAATACTGCTCGGGAAGTGCGGGCTGCCACAACTTCATGGGAAGATCGTAGGCGAAGCCGCGGTATCGCCGGTCGTCAGGCCGCCAGCGCCGCCGACGCCTCGCGGACGAACTCCAGCGCCACCGCCTGATGGTGATGATCGATCGGCGTCACGCGCCGGACCTTGGCGCGGATCAGGTTCTGCGACGAGACCACCGGCCGATCGTCCCACGACACGACCAGGTCCAGTTCATCCCCGGGACCATAGGGCCGGGCGCGATCGACGCGGATCAGCGCCCCGCCCAACGAGTAGTCCGCGGTCTGGCCCGCGGCGAAAGAAGCCGTGCGTGCATCGCGAACCTTGCAATGACGCAGCACCGCATGTCGCGGGTGGATTCGGCGGTCGCTCATCTCGGGAAGGCTCATTCGGGGAGAACTCCGGAGGGAACGAATCGACGCTCTCGGCCTCCTTGCCGATGGAGTGCGCCTTCATACCTGTCGGCTCATTAATTCCGTTTCATCGCCCATCCCCAAGGAATTCACACCCACTGAACCCACTGTTTTCGGTCCAATGTGCAGAGGTAAGGCCAACTTCTTATGAAACGTCGGGAACCAATACCCCGAACTGGGTAGCCCATCTTTGGGAGTGGATTCCCCATCTTCCAGGTGCAATTCAACGGTTTGCTACCGGAAAACGGGGTGATTCGCCGCCGCCGAGCGCGAATTCAGCCTGATTTCAGGAGAATTAAAGATCGCACGCCGCGCGTCGCGATCAGAGTCGCCGGTCGCCGCCCAGAAACCCTGCCCGGGACGCACCGGCCGCAACGTGCCGACCATCCCGGCCCCGGAGCCACTCAACAGAGTCATGAGATTGGCCGCAGCCTCGTGTTTTCAACCCGTGGCACGGGAATGGCTTGCGTCACGTTCGACCTGCCATCTCGCCATCCGGGATGCCTTGCTCCGGCACTTCGGCCGCCGTCGGCGAGACGTTTTCCCCAGGTGACCGGCTCGGGCCGCCGGGAGCGAGCGAAGAATTGCTGAAAAAGTAGACGTTTTTGCGGTTGAAAAGCCGAAAACCGCTTGTGTAACGCTTGATTTCGACGTAAATACAGCGTTTGTAGGGGCCGCAAGGAGAACTCCCGCGCCCCAGTGTGCCACGCCCGCGTACACGAATCCCGTGTACCACAACGATTGGAGAATCGACCATGGCGAAGAAAATGGCTGCGAAACCCGCGAAAAAGCCCAAGATCGAGAACGTTCGCGGCAAGCCGCGGAGCAAGAGCGACACCCTGGCGACCATCGCCGGTCAGACCGATCTGACCCGGAAGCAGGTCCAGTCGGTGTTCGAGACGATGACCAACATCATGGCCGCCGACCTCAAGACGGTGAAGATGTTCCAGGTCCCCGGCCTCATGAAGGTCGTCCGCGTCGACAAGCCCGCGACGCGCGAGCGCACCGTTCCGAACCCCTTTAAGCCGGGTGAGATGATGACGGTCAAGGCCAAGCCGGCCCGCAAGACGGTCAAGATCCGCGCCCTCAAGGCCCTCAAGGCCCTCGTCTGATCGGCGAGCGAGAGAGTTCAGAACTCACGACCCGCGCCCCGGAAGGGTGACGCGGGTTCTTTGTTTTTGCGGACGGCTCAGAACTGGAGCGCGACGCGCTGCGAGACGTCGTCCTCGGTGTCGGGCTTGCCGTCCGGGCCATCGGAGACGACGAGGAAGTCCTTCGCGTCGCGCGCGGGTTCAGCATCGAACCTGAACCGCAGCGGATGCCCCCACTGGTCGTTGAAGGACGACGGGATGATGTCCATGTCCTGGTACGAGGCGGGGGCCTTGCCGTCGTGGTTCATGCGGTAGTCGCTGATGAGCGCTGCCAGTTGCTGCGCTTGAATCCCGATGGAAAGATCGTTGCTCTGTTTCCTGGCCCCGACGACGGTCTGGACGTAGGACTTGTTGCCGCTGGTGTTGCCGAAGTAGAGGAAGAGGCCGATGGCGACGCCGAGCAGGAGGATGAGCATCAGCGCGCCGGAGGCGCCGCGGTCGCGGGTCGAGGGGCGATTCATGGTGAACTCCATGCGGGCATGATAGGGCGAGGCCGCGATCAGACGACGATCCCACCCATCGGGGTGGGTCGATACGACCGATAAAGCGCGGCCGAAAGCGGCCAAGGGCACTCTTTCCGCGTGCTTCAGCGGGCATACGGCCCGAGTCGATAACTCGATGCATGAGCGCGTTCCCGAGCGATCCATCGGCGAAGCAGATCGATCCGCGCGATGTGGCGAGGCTGCTCGCCGATGAAGTTGATCCGTCGCGCCCGGTCGTCCTGCTCGGCTTCGGCGACAACGCGCGGTGCCTCGCGGAACGGCTCATCTCCCGCGGCGTGCAGGTCTCCGCGCGCGACGACTCGCTCGCCGAACCGATGATCGAGGAGATCGCCGGCGCATACATCACCGTCTGGCCCGCCGGCACGCCGATGCACGCGCAGGCACAGTACATCTGCACGCTGCTCGACGATGCGGAGTTGATCGAGCGCCTCCCCGTCTGCCTCGACCTCGCGCGCTGGTCGGACGTGCACCTCGACCTCCTCGCGCACATCCTCGCGGCGCTCACCCTGTCATGGCCGATCCCGGAGCGCGCGCGGCGGGAAGCCGCCTGACGCCGAGGGGTACACTCTCGTCATGTCCTCAGTCATCATCGATGCATCGACGGCGCCGCCGGAACTGTTGTGTCGGCGGATGCTCGGCGTGCCGCTCTGCCTGTGGCCGCTGCGGGCGCTTTCGCGCGTCACCGCATTGGAGCGCATCGCCGTGATGACCTCGGACCCGGGGATCATCGGCCTGATCGCGAAACACGGCGTGTATCCGATCCCACCATCGCCCGCGACAACGTCGGCAGCGGGACTGATGGTCGATCCGTTGCAGCCCTTCGTGACAGAGGATGTGCTTCGGGCGGCTCTCGCGGAACTGGATGAGCCCGGCGCGAACCCCCGGAATCCCCACACTGGCGGCCGGGGTTCCACGGGTGTGGTGCGATTGAATGCCTTGCAAACATCGATCGTCGAGCGAGTGCGCATCGAGGATGATGCATCCTTCGACTTCGCGGCGGCACTCGCCCGCGG
>JAGVLZ010000184.1 GCA_020054055.1 Phycisphaerales bacterium | reverse complement strand
CGGACGCGGGGCTGCGCTGCGCTTCGCCCCGCGTCCGGCAGCACGGTCTATTGAACACGATTTCATCTGATTTGGGAACATACAAGAGGCACGGAGGGCACGGAGAAGACGCGGAGGAATCGTGCCCTCTGACACTGCCTTTCATCTGTGCCCATCCGTGTCATCTGCGCCAACGCCTTCTCTTCGCTCCCTTATGAATCCAGCCGCCCTCATCACCCGTCTCGAATCCTTCGCCGATGAACTCCCCGTTCTGGTGGCGCGGGTCTCTGAGGCGGACGCCCGCTTCAAGCCGCCGTCGGGCGCGTGGTCGATTCTTGAGATCGTGTGCCATCTTGGTGACGAGGAAGTGGAGGACTTCCGCACTCGACTGCGTATGACACTCGAAGACCCGAAGAAAGAATGGCCGTCGATCGATCCCGAAGGGGTGGCCGTCGCTCGGCGGTACAACGCGAAAAGCCTGGCCGTGGAGGTTCAACGGTTCGTGAACGAGCGGCTGGCTTCGATCATGTGGCTCAGGTCGCTCCGCGAGCCGTGTTGGGAAAATGCCTATGTGCATCCCAAATGGGGGGCGATCTCAGCCGGGATGCTGATGACGGCGTGGGCGGCTCACGACATGCTCCATCTCCGCCAGATTGCCAAGAGGCGATACGAACTCGCCTGCCGGGATGGGGCACCCTTCGACCCGGGGTACGCCGGGGTGTGGGGACCCTGACGCCCTTCCGCAGTATTTCAGCCAGAAAACCACGAATTCCGAGCAATGGTTGAAGCCGAGTCAACATGACTGTGGTAGAGTTTTGTTCGTCTCGGCCCCCCCCCACTCGCCGATGGTCCATGACCGATCGCGGCGCACACCCTTTTTCGTGCCGCACAAGGGCGGGGCGTTTCGTGCGGCTGACGCACCCGGTTGATCGCGCACTTCCGCGATCGAGGAAGTGGAACCACGACCATGACATGCAAGGCCCTGTGTCTGTGCGGCGGCGCGATGATCGCGATGGCCGCTCTTCTCTCGCCCCTCGCCTTCGCCGGCGATCCGGTCAAGCCCGCGTCCGATGCGGCGAAGGATGCGCTCAAGAAAGGGGGCGACGCCGCGAAGGATGCGATGAAGAAGGGTACCGATGCGGCGAAGGACGCGATGGGTGGCGGCGAGGACCCCGCGATGATGCAGCGCTGGATGGAGTACTCGACCCCGGGCGAGCCGCACAAGTTGCTCGCCTCGTGGGTGGGCGAGTGGGACATGAAGGTGACGATGTGGATGGCCCCCGGCACGCCCCCGGTGGTGAACACCTCGACCGCGACAACCAAGTCCTCGATGGACGGCCGCTACGTCATCGAGAAGGTCAAGGGCTCCTTCGACTTCGGCGATGGGCAGGGCGCGGCCCCCTTCGAGGGGATGGCCCTCATGGGCTACGACAACTCGAAGAAGAAGTACTTCTCCATCTGGATCGACAACATGGGCACGGGCAAGATGGAAGAATGGGGCACGGCCGACGCCGCGGGCAAGGTCTTCACCTACGAGGGAACCACCTACGACCCGATGGTGGGCGCCGACCGCGCCAGCAAGAGCATCGCCACGATCGTGGACGCGGACACGCGCCAACTGGATATGTTCGCCCCCGGCCCCGATGGCAAGATGTTCAAGAACATGGCGATCATCTACACGCGGAAGAAGTGATTCCGCGGCCGAAGAATCGTTGACTTCGGGGGCCGCCGTGCCGTGCGGTCCCCATTCACTCACACATGGCGCTGAATGCGCCGAAAGGAATGCATCCATGAAACGCAGTTTGATCTCGTCCTGTTGTCTCGGGCTGGTCGTTGCCGGCGGGATGATCGCGGTGCCGATGGCCGCCGCGCGGCCCGAGCCGACCAAGCCCGCCACAGGCGGCATGCCCGAGATGGACCCCAAGATGGCCGAAGCGATGAAGCGGATGGAGGAGCACGGGGCGCTCAACGAGAACCACGGGTACCTGAAGCAGTTCGAGGGCGAGTGGGACTGCAAGATGAAGTGGTGGATGAACGAGGGCGGCCCGGCGATCGAGAACAAGGTCGCCTCGAGCGCGAAGGTCGGGTTCGACGGCCACTTCCTGATCGAAAAGGTTCAGGGCAATGTCACGATGGCCGAGGGGATGCCCCCCTCGCCCTTCTCCGGCATGGCGATCATGGGCTACGACAACCAGCAGAAGCAGTTCACCAGCACTTGGATCGACAACATGTGCGGCAGCGTGATGACCCAGCACGGCTCCGCCTCGCAGGGCGGCAAGGTCTTCACATTCGAGGGAGACTCCTACTGCCCCATGAACGACAAGGTCTGCCACTTCAAGAGCGTCTGCACGGTCGTCGACGCCAACACCCGCAAGATGGAGATGTGGGGCCCCGGCCTCGACGGCAAGGTCTTCAAGAGCATGGAGATCATGTACACCCGCAAGAAGTAATACTTCGGGCGTCGTGTGATGAAACAATCGAAGCCCAGGAGCCGGCGCTCCTGGGCTTTTTTCTTGGAGTTTCGCACGACTCGATTTTCTGTCACGCCGAGGATGAGGAGTCTTCGACGAATCCTCGGGTCGCGTTCGTTTCGCGCGAACAACAATGCGGCTTTGACGGGGAATCTCAGTTGCAGCCTGTCTCCCACGCAGTCAGTACCGCGGTGATGTCGGCAAAGCGAACGAGCCTGTCTCCATCCGCATCGCCTTGCCCCGGCAACGGGGCGCACTGATTGAACGCGGTGAGGATCGCCGTGACGTCAGAGAAGTTAACTTGTGAATCGTCGTTCGCATCGCCTCTGCATGGCAGCGGCCGGGCGGCGTCGACCTCGCGACGGGAGAGCGCCTCGAACGCGGCGAGCGTGAGGTGGTTGCGATCACCGCCTCCCGCCTGGTACCAGCCGTTCGTGAGCATTTCTGACGAGTCCGTCAGTCTGTCGAACCTGGTTGCCGCGGTGCGAGGGTGAGAGGCCGCGAGCGCTTCGGCCGCCTCACGGTACGAGACGAGTTCCGCGTCGTCGGGTGTCGAAACCGGGTGTGACACGGAGATCAGGTAATACAGTTCCTCCGGGGGCCAACCGTTGAGCGACCAGATCGCCTCGATCCGCGCGAAAATGGCGGTCATGTTGTCCGAAAACGCCGCCGCGCTGTCGGCGTCGGTGACGGCGGCGGGGCCGAGAGAGACCAGCGTTTCGTTGCGATCGTTCAGACCGGTATTGACGCGTACGAGGACAGCGCGGGGGGCTGCCTGAAGGGCGCGGACGCGCGAGAAATACAGCGAGAGTTGCTCATCCGAGGCGCTCAGCAGCGCCGCCGCCATGTCTCGCGCGGACTGGCCGCCATTCGCGTACAGGGTGTGGAAGGACACGCCGAGGTCGCGATCGAGATTCTCGACTCGCATGTAGTACGCGAGGAAGGGGCCGACGAGATTTGTACCCCAGGGCGATGGGCGGAAGTTGAGCGCGGCGTTCCGCGGCGCGGCCGGCAAATCGAGGGTCACGTCGCGCGCACCGTAATCCGCCGCGCGCGTGGAAGTCACCAACCCGCTGACAAGATGCGAGTAGGGCGGTTGTTGAAGGCGAATCGAGAGTTGACACGAGCCGGGGCCGACGCCGGCGAACTCCGCCGAGGCAAGATGGAATCGGAGCGCGGCGTTGGTATCAAGCGGTGAGCCCGCTTCGGTGAACACCCCAGTGTTCAGGAAGCCGCCGTTCGATTCGCCCTCGGGAAGATAGAGATAGTTAAGGGGCGCGACCGGCGACGATCCGGGCAGCAGGTTGTCGAGCACTGCCGGCGCGCCGCTGTAATCGAAGGCTCCGGTCGAGAACGTCGAGAAACCCTGGTAGGTGTAGCCGATGCCCGAGCCGTTGCCGGCGTTCTCGCCAGCGGAGAGGAGCCCGGTGGCATAAAGGCCGAAGCGTTCGGAGAGCGCCAGAGTCCAGCCGTGGTCCCAGCCGATCCCGCCGAAGGCTTGATTGGAATCGCCGATGGCGACGACATCCACGCGTCCGTCGCTGGCCCGATCGAAGAATGGTGCCAGAGCCTCAGCGAAAACTACGCCTTGGCACGATCCAGAGTCATCACCTGCCGCAGCGGGGCGCGACGATCCAAAAACTACCGGAAAAACCAAGCAGATAGCGGCCCAGCGGCCCAGCGGCCCAGCGGCCCAGCGGCCCAGCGGCCCAGCGGCCCAGCGGAATCTAGTACCGTTCATCATCCCATCGGCCCTCCATTTTTTGTAAATGGAATGTCGATGAAATATACATCCGATCTCGGCTCAGGCAAGGTCATTGCCCGAAGAATCTCATGCCAGAATGGCTCGGCCCGAGGTCGGGACCGTGGAATGAAAAGACCCCCGCAAGGTTTACCTTGCGGGGGTCATAAGCCGGCGACGACCTACTTTCCCGCGGAGCAGTATCATCGGCGACCAGGGCTTAACTTCTGTGTTCGGGAAGGGAACAGGTGTGACCCCTGGTCTAAGGCCACCGACAAGGCGCGGCGTGCTGTTTCCAGCACGCCTGGCGCGAAATGCCCGACACGCCCTTGTGGGGCGGGCCGGACCTGAAAGGTCCGGGATTCGTCAGCGGGTGGCAAGGCAGTGCGAAGAGACATAAGAAACGGGACACTGATTCGTAACCCGCGGACGCTCCCCTGTGACAGGGCTCGCCTCGCGGACTTGTTGATGAAAGAAACAAACGAGGATGTTGGACATGCTCGTATCCGGGGCCGCCCAATCGCATGAAGATTTGGATCGGCGTCCGGTTGGAGCGATCAAACGTTCGACCGTTAGTACCGCTCAGCTGAAGACATCTCTGTCCTTACACTTGCGGCCTATCAACCTGGTGGTCTTCCAGGGGTCTTTCGCTTTCGCTACCAGGTCTTATCTCTGGGGGGGCTTCCCGCTTAGATGCTTTCAGCGGTTATCCCTGCCGCACTTAGCTACCCAGCGGTGCAACGAGCGTTGCAACTGGATCACCAGGGGTGCGTCCCTCCCAATCCTCTCGTACTAGGGAGAAATCCCATTAAACCTGGAACGCCCATGACAGATAGGGACCGACCTGGCTCACGCCGGTCTGAACCCAGCTCGCGTACCACTTTAATCGGCGAACAGCCGAACCCTTGGGGCCGCCTTCAGTCCCAGGATGTGATGAGCCGACATCGAGGTGCCAAACCGCCCCGCCGCTATGGACGCTCGGGGGCGATCAGCCTGTTATCCCTAGGGTACCTTTTATCCGATGAGCTACGACCCTTCCACACGGGATCGCAGGATCACTAGAGCCCTCTTTCGAGACTGCTTGACCCGTCGGTCTCGCAGTAAAGCCGGCATATATTCTTGCACTCGACACGCGGTTTCCATCCGCGCTGAGCCGACCTTTGCACTCCTCCGTTACTTTTTTGGAGGAGACCGCCCCAGTCAAACTAACCGGCACCCATTGTCCCTCGCCCGGGTAACGGGAATCGAGGTTAGGCCACGAACGTACGAAGGGTGGTATTTCACTTGCTGGCTCGACCCGGGCCAAAACCCGGGCTTCGACGCCTCCCACCTATGCTACGCATCATATGCTCATGGCCAATAGAAGCCTATAGTGAAGGTCCATAGGGTCTTTCCGTCTTGCCACGGGTAGACGGCATCCTCACCGCCACTACTATTTCACCGAGTCGGTCGCGGAGACAGTGCTCCAGTCGTTACGCTATTCATGCGCGTCGGAACTTACCCGACAAGGAACTTCGCTACCTTAGGACCGTCATAGTTACGGCCGCCGTTTACGGGTGCTTGGGTCGCGAGCGTCGCACAAGGCTAACCCACTTCCGTGACATTCCCGTACCGGGCAAGCGTCACACTGTATACTTCCACTTGCGTGTTGGCACAGTGCTGTGTTTTTGATAA
Organism: Phycisphaerales bacterium; assembly: GCA_020054055.1. GTDB lineage: Bacteria > Planctomycetota > Phycisphaerae > Phycisphaerales > UBA1924 > JAEUIV01. The sequence goes on along the minus strand of JAGVLZ010000184.1, from coordinate 2,240 downwards.
ACAGTCGCCAGAGCCTTTTCTCTGCGCCCTCTCCGCACTTTTACATGCGGGGTAGGGCCCCCTTGTTGCGAACTTACGGGGTCAATTTGCCTAGTTCCTTCGCGACCGTTCTCTCGAGCGCCTGAGGCTATTCGCCCCACCCACCTGTGTCAGTTTTGGTACGGACTCTCACTTAACTACCCAGGCTTTTCTAGGAACCCCTCCATCCCGCATCGGCCTCAAGGGCCTCAGTCGGCTGGCGCTTCCGCGGAACTTTGGGATCCGCACCTGGTGCGATACATGAGAGGCGCAGGAATATTGACCTGCTGTCCATCGACTACGCCTTGCGGCCTCGCCTTAGGATCCGGCTAACCCTGGGCGGATTTACCTTCCCCAGGAAACCTTGGGTTTACGGCGACCAGGATTTTCACCTGGTTTATCGTTACTTAACCCGGCATATTCACTTGCTGACGCTCCAGCAACCCTTCCGGGATGCCTTCTCAGCCGACAGCAACGCTCTCCTACCGCTCTTACGAGCCCGCGGCTTCGGTACAACGCTTATTCCCGATCATTGTTGGCGCCGGACTCCTCGACCAGTGAGCTATTACGCACTCTTTAAATGGTGGCTGCTTCTAAGCCAACATCCTGGCTGTCATTGCAATCCGACTTCCTTTACAAACTTAGCATTGTTCAGGGACCTTAGCCGGCGATGAGGACTGTTCTCCTTTTGACGACGGATATTATCACTCGCCGTCTGACTCCCTGGTCTTGGCCCTTGGTATTCGGAGTTTGGTTGGCCCGGGTAGACTTGCGTCCCCCAAAGCCATCCAGTCGCTCTACCCCCAAGGGTTGCCTCCAGAGGCTATACCTAAATATATTTCGGAGAGAACCAGCTATCTCCCAGTTTGATTGGACTTTAACTCCTCCCCACAGCTCATCCCATATCTTTTCAACGATAACGAGTTCGGACCTCCAGGCGGTGTTACCCGCCCTTCATCCTGGCCATGGGTAGATCACTGAGGTTTCGGGTCTACGCCGTACGACTTATCGCCCATTTCGGACTCGCTTTCGCTCCGGGTGCGGACCGGTAGTCCTTACCCTCGCCGTACAACGTAACTCGCCGGGTCATTATGCAAAAGGCACGCTGTCACCCCGCTTGCGCGGGGCTCCAACCGCTGTGTAGGCACATGATTTCAGGTACTCTTTCACTCCGCTCGCAGCGGATCTTTTCATCGTTCAGTCGCCTTACTGATTCACTATCGGTCGTTAAGTAGTACTCAGCCTTGGAGGGTGGTCCCCCCATGTTCATACCGGGTTCCACGAGCCCGATACTACTCGATGGGCTACCCCTTCACCGCGTTACAGGGCTATCACCTTTTTTAGCGCATCTTTCCAGATGCTTCGCACGGTTCCGGGTTTATCCGCTTTCGCTCGCCGCTACTCACGGAGTCGCTGTTGCTTTCCTTTCCTGTGGCTACTGAGATGTTTCAGTTCACCACGTTCGCTTCCTGCACCTATGCATTCAGTGCGGGATGACCTTTCGGCCGGGTTGCCCCATTCAGAAATCCCAGGATCAGGGCTTGTTTACCAGCTCCCCTGGGCTTATCGCAGGTTACCACGTCTTTCATCGCCTCTTAACGCCGAGACATCCTTCATGTGCCCTTGTTCGCTTGATCGCACCAACCGTGACGCCGCTTCCATCTGAAGATTGCTCTTCACACTTCGGCCTCGCCACGCTCGCTGTTTCTCATTCTTCGAACGCCACGCCGATTCCACTCCCCAACTTCGATATTGGCAGAGTCATACCGATCGCGGCACGATCGCCGTTTCTGACGCTCTTCGCACTTTCTCGGTGGCGTCGATCGATCACGCGGAGGGAAAGACATCAACCAACTAACAAATCCGACAATCCGCGCGTCAATCGACGCGATTTACCCGCTGACGTATCCGGTTTTCAATGAGGCTGGAGAACGCGGCCATCACGGCCGAGCCCACCACCCGAGTCGGCAGTTCCACCGGCCTTCTCGGGACGCTGCCAGAACCGCAGCGGGGGAGAGAGTGTACCAAGCCGCTCCGCCTTGTCAAGCGAGTGCTACATGTGCGAATGGTGCTGGGTTTCTTGGGGATTCTTCCGGGAAAACCGGCGGTTACAGTTTTTCCCTGCCTGGAAGTGTCGGCGGTCCGCCCGGGTTTTGTTTGGGTGGAGGCGGCGGGGGCGCGCCGGGATTGTCGCCGGGTGCTTGAGGCCCGCGTGGTCCCTG
>JAGVLZ010000271.1 GCA_020054055.1 Phycisphaerales bacterium | reverse complement strand
TCAGCCACGCGTACTTCGTCGGCAGCCGCTCCCCCGTCACCGCCTCCTCAAACGTCAGGCCCCAGTCGTCGATATCGATCCCCAGTTCCGACAGTTGGTCGAAGATCAGCGCCAGTTCGCGGTTCTCGTGCAGTTCGCGCACGGTGGCGACTCGCCGCGGATCAGCGGGAGTAGACACGGGTTGCAAACCCGTGCCACGAGGGGGGGTAGAAGAAGAAGGAGAAGAAGGAGATGCCCCCTCCGCCATCTCGCTGGCGATATCCGGCAGCCGCAACTGATGCCGCGCCAGCACCCTCTCGACCATCTCCTCCGACCACGCGAAGGCCTCGCCCCCATGCCAGGTGATGCGGTGCGTCGGGAGCGATCCGCAGGCGGAGCCCCCCTTGCCCGGCGTCGGGTCATCGTCGCGCGTCGCGAGCAGGTCGATAAACCGCACGCCGCGGCGTTCGACGATCTCCGCCAGTTCCTTCAGCCGACGCAGCGCCTTCACCATCTTCTTGAGTTCATCCCCCTCGATCGTCCTCACGATCGGCGCATCGGCCTGGACCGAGATGTCGCGCACGACCAACTTGGCCCCGTCCAGCCCCAGTTCGATCAGCACATCGTTCATCTTCGATTCGTTGAGCACGTACTGGCTCTTCTTGCCCCGCGTGATGAGGTACAGCGGCGGCTGGGCGATGTACACCTTCCCGCGCTCGATCAGTTCCATCATCTGCCGATAGAAGAACGTCAGCAGGAGCGTGCGGATGTGCGAGCCGTCCACGTCGGCGTCGGTCATGATGATGACGCGCCCGTAGCGCAGTTTCGAGACATCAAACTCCTCGCCGATGCCGCACTTGAGCGCGCTGATCAGCGTGCGGATTTCCTCGAACCCCAGGATCTTGTCCAGCCGCGCCTTCTCGACGTTGAGCAGTTTCCCGCGCAGCGGCAGGATCGCCTGCGTCTCGACATCGCGCCCCTGCGTGGCGCTCCCGCCCGCCGAATCGCCCTCGACGATGAACATCTCGGAGCGATCGACATCCTTCGTGGTGCAGTCGCGGAGTTTCGCGGGCATCGAGCCGGATTCGAGCGCGCTCTTGCGCCGAGTGAGGTCGCGTGCCTTGCGGGCCGCCTCGCGCGCCTGGGCCGCGATGACACCCTTCAGGCAGATCTTCTTCGCCTCGCTGGGATGCTCATCGAGCCACGTCTGGAGGCGCTCGCCGACGATCGCGCTGACGAACCCCTCGATCTCCGTGTTGCGCAGTTTGCCCTTGGTCTGCCCCTCGAACTGCGGCTCGGGCAACTTCACCGAGATCACCGCCGCGAGCCCCTCGCGCAGGTCCTCCCCCGCCGGAACCGGGTCCTTTTCCTTCAGGATTCCGCTCTTCTTCGCGTACGAGTTGAGCACGCGCGTCAGCGCCGTCTTGAACCCCGAGAGGTGCGTCCCGCCGTCCACCGTGCGGATGTTGTTCGCGAACGTCAGCAGCAGTTCGTTGTACGAATCGTTGTACTGGAACGCCACCTCGCAGGTCAGGCTCGTGGTGGCCTCACTCCCCTTGAGAAAGATCACCTCGTGCATCGCCTGCTTGCTGTGGTTCAGGTGCTGCACGAACTCGACGATGCCGTTCTCGAAGCGGAAGGTCTCATCCTTGATGTTGCCGTCCGGCCCGACGCGCTCGTCGGTGACCCGGATCGTCACGCCGGGGTTGAGGTACGCGAGTTCGCGCATCCTCGTCGAGATCGTGGCAAACAAAAACCCGAGTTCCGGGAAGATCTCGTGGTCGGGCTTGAAGGTGACCTTGGTCCCCGTCTTCTTCGTTGCGCTCGCGGGCACCTCGCCGATCACATGCAGCGGGACGGCCGTCTTCCCCCGCTCGAACCGGATCTTGTGGATCTTCCCGTCGCGATGCACCTCGACCTCGAGATACTCGGAGAGCGCATTCACGCACGAGATGCCCACGCCGTGCAGCCCGCCCGAAACCTTGTACGCCGACCCCTCCTCGCCGAACTTGCCACCCGCGTGCAGCACCGTCATCACGATCTCCACGGCTGGCTTGCCGTCGTACATCGGGTTCTCGTGACGCTTGATCTCGACGGGGATACCCGAGCCATCGTCCGACACCGAGAGCGAGCCATCGGCGTTGATCCGCACCGCGACCATCGTCGCCCGACCCGCCATGCACTCGTCGATCGAGTTATCGACGGCCTCGTAGACAAGGTGATGCAGCCCGGCCGGGCCGGTGTCCCCGATGTACATGCCGGGACGCTTCCTGACCGCCTCCAGCCCCTCCAGAATCTTGATCTGGTCGGCCCCGTAGGCCTGAGGGGCGGCCGGAGCAGAAGGCTGCACTTCGACGGGTTTGGACACTGGGGTGGAGGGGGCGGCGGGCTTGGACAAGTGTGATTCCTCGGCCGTGCCGGACACACCCGAACAAAGGTTCGGGTTTCGCGCGCGCACGCGCGTGCATTATAGGCGAATTGGCTTGACCATTCTCTCATGGCCGAGGTTGGAACTAAAGTCACCCGTCGGCCGGGCACCCTTTCAGAGTGGCTTGTATGGACCCAAGAACTTGTCGCCGTTGAAGTGGATCATGTGGTCTGGGTGATCGGCAAGCCAAACCTCCGTCTCCCACGCAATCTGTGAGGCGTACTTTCGAAACGCCGCCGCGTTCGGAAACGCAGTGACGTAAACGCGCTCGGCACGGCTCTTTCCAAAAACGACTTCAAGCTCTTTGTGTCGCTTCGGTGAGACTGGTCCATGTGAAGTGACCGCCTCGATCAGGTAGAGCCAAGTCGGCGCGCTTCGGAAGAGAATTACGTCAGGCAGTTTGTCATGCTCGGTGACGACTACGCCAAGACCTTTCAGCGCTGGCGCATCAATGACGACATGCTTGTCGGAGGTGTCCCCGAGATAGAGGACTTGTGCGCCAGGGGCGAATCGAGGGCCAAACTCGCGGATGATCGCGGCTTGAAGTTCGTTGTGGGCACCGGGAGACAAGACAATCGCTCGGCCATCCGGCAAAGTGAGCGGCACCCGAAGCAGGTCGCGCTCGCCCGCGTAATCCGCCGAGAGACTACCGAACTGTTCGCCCAATGCGGCTACCGCCTTCGCGAAGGCCATCTTGTTCCCGAACGAGGAGACGACCGCGAGTGCGGGACCGGTCAAGCGATAGGCGTTCTTGCCGCTGTTTGTCGCTCGAGCGCGATCGTCAGGATTGCGATCGATCAATCTCGCCTGCTCAAACTGGTGGAGTGTCTGCCGCCGAATCGTCTCACGGCTGTTCGGCGCGTAGTTTTTGCCGTATGCCTCTCGCATGAAGTCCATGATGTCCACAGTTCGCAGCAGCGGAGTCTTGGCGGCCGACCAAGGCGACTTTGGACGGAGTCCAGCGAGCGCAAGGAGCGTCAGCCCCGAACGCTCGTTCTGTTGGGCTTTCGGCAACCCAAGCGCCGCAAGAATGGAAATAGCCCCCTCGATCCGGCTCATGCGGCCGTCTCCGACGATTCACGCAGCACCGCACCATCAATCCCGAGCTCGTCAAACACGATCGCGTCTGCGACGGCATGGCTTTGCACCCCCAAGGCCGCGAGCCGCGAGCCGATCCGTGAGATCGTCGATAACTCGGGGAACGGCATCGAGCGAATCTCGGTCGCGTTAACCTGAGTATTCCCGCTGAGGATGCGGAAATAGCGGTCAAGAAGCGCCGAGTTGAAGAGGGCCGCGAGGCCGTGCGCCTCTGACTCGGATAACTCTCGGTCGCGGTGCGTCACATAGTTCAGGTGGTTCTCGATCGCCAATGGCTTGAGGCGCTCGTCCTGAGACGGCAAGAAAACGGAGGCCGTCAGGCGCCGAACTTCTTCCTTCGCGCTGAATCGTCTCACAATCACATAGTTCTGAGCGGGCAACAAAAGCGAAGCGGCCTCCTCACACGCCCGAAACGCGACCGGCTTCCTGCCCTTGGTAAGTGGCCAGACCGTGGCAAACGGACGAATGTTGTGCATTGAGAGAAGCGGTACCGCTTCCGGGTGATCGGTGGAGGCCAGCAGAAACTTCGTCGCACGGAAACTCACAACAGGTCCGGTAGAAATACGGAATCTACGCGCAGCAAACGAGGCGGGCCACGACTCGACGACTCGCATTACGCCAAGGTCTGAGGATGAAGTGGGCAACCGAATGACATAATCACCAGCGGAACGGTCGACCACTCGGCCTGCGGCGTGCGCCTGCGCTTCGATATCAGTCAAGTCCGCCCCCCACGAAGCGCTGACCAGGACCGTCGGACTTTGAGTGACCGCCCGCGTCGCCACAGTGATGATGCTCTCCTGCAAGACTTCCGCATCCCTGAACGCTGCCCGGCGCGACTCAAAGAGATGCACCTGCCGGAGACTCATTCGCTCCAGCAGCCATCGCCGAAACTCGCGAAAATACAGCCCGTTGCAAAAACTCCGGGGCGTGATCGCAACCAGATCCCCGCCGGGCCTGAGCCATTCCACCGCGGCGGCCATGAACAGCGAGTAAATGTTGGGCTGGCCGTGAACAATGTCCACGAAGGCACGGGCCTGCGGCGAATCCTTGGCTAACTTGAAGTACGGCGGGTTCATGATCACCGCATCAACGAGATCGAGCGGTGCGCTTGCCCCGAAAAGCGACAACGCCCGACGCCGGGAGACGAAATCCTCCGCGTGAATGGAGTACGAAAGTTGATGCCCACACGCTTCTAAAACGCGTTGGCACTCATCCATCGTTTCGCGTAGCAACGCGGTAACGCATGGGTCTGTCTCAAAGAGTTGAACCCGAACCCGCCGCGAGGTCCCCAGTTGCGCAATCCGTTCGCATAGCGCCGCGGCGAGCACTCCTACACCTGCCCCGGCATCCACAAAATGAAAATCGCTCTTGATCATCCCCACGCGGGCAGCCATGAACCGGGCTACGGCCGGCGGCGTGAACACTTGGGCGATCGCTTGCCTGGCCGCTTGGGAAGTCGCACCGATGTGACGACGCGTGCGTGCCATGACGCCGCTGAGCAGGTCGGGGGCACATGCCCCGTGCGATACCTGTTCCAGTGCGCTGTCGGCGATCTCTCTGAGCATCTAGCCATCTTATGCAACGCCCAATAAGCCGTTGAACCCAGTAGCTTTTCACTCAACGGCGGGTGACATGCTTGCTGCTCTGAGCAAGCATGGCTCTTCGAGGGGTTACAGGGGACACATCCCCTGCCCGCGCGAGCGCCAATCCCCTGCCTCACGCCAAAACTTCACCGCATCGCCACGTTCTGTGCGCGCATCTCGCGACATGCGCGCCAAACCCCTTGCCCCGCCCCGATCCATTCGTAGAGTTCAGGCACGAAGAGCAAGCAACTTCCGCGAGCCCGCGCCATGCCGAACCGACATCCCGAAACCCCACCGCCGCGCCGATTCCGCGCGCACCTCGATTCCCCCCGATTGCCGACACCCGATTCCCCACTCCCCACTCCCCTTCCGTGCGTCTCTGTGCCCTTTGTTGTCAATCCGGTTCGAACGCGCGCAAAAGCGCACAGCAGCGAGCAACGCCGTACAAACGACGACGCCCGCGGGGCAGGCCGCGGGCGCCGCGAGAGATTTGGCAGCGAGGGAGGAGGAGGTGTTCTCGTTGCCTGAAAGAGATGCAGGTGAAGGAAACTCAGCACGAAAGCGCGACGGTGTCTTCGAGATAATCAGCGTCCTCGGTCACCAGCGTGCCGCGGGATTGGAGGAGCGAGGTGTAGAGGCCAAGGCCCAGGAGGATCGCGATCTCGGGGACGCTGAGCGCATCTTCAGCAAGGAAGACGGTGACCGGGCCGCGCCCGTTGCCCAGCGGCTTGCCCACATCCGCGATCGGACCGCCCTTGAGCGTGACGATCGAGGCGGGCTTGGCGCTCGACGAGGGGCGGCGCCAGCGGAAGATCGAGCCATTCGCAAAGTGTGTCGTTCCGTTGCCGGTGGTCGCGGGGCGGAAGACGGCGATCTCTTCATCGCACTCGAGAGGGCGCACGCCGACGTGCGGCGCC
>JAGVLZ010000282.1 GCA_020054055.1 Phycisphaerales bacterium | reverse complement strand
TCTTCCGATCTCCGTCGCTCGCCACCTGAGCCGAAGCGTGGCTCCCACCCCAGGCGAAGGCCGCGGCCAATAGGCACGCCCGCGGACCTCTCCATTCACGCTCGCGGATTCCCGACATGCTTGATCCCTTTCAAGGAGCCGCGGTTTTCAGCGGCCTTCGCCGGGATCAAACATACCTCAGGAATCCGCGCCGGGCCGAGTTATTCGCACGGCCCCCAGTTCGAGAGCACCCGCGTGACATCGCTGAAGCCGACCGAGCCGCTGCCGTCGGCATCGGCGGGGTGCTCGGCGTTCGAGCCCCACATGGTCAGCACCAGCGTGATGTCTGCAAAGTCCACTTCACCGTCCTGGTCAGCATCACCTTGGCAGTCCCATTCCGGCGCGCTGCTCGGGCCGGGGAGTTGCTCCTGATTGTTCGGGCCGTCCATGTCGGGGGTGAAGTTGGTGCGCGAGCGAGCCAGTTTGAGGCCGCCCGTGGCGGGGAGGCCCTCGAAGTCCGAATCGGGCGCGGGACCCCACATGCCGCTTGCGTCCTTGGAATAATGGGCGGCGACGCCGACCTGCCGGGCGAGCAGGATGTGCTCTCGCGTCTGTTCGACCGAGACGTCGATGCCCAGGCCGCCGACGCTCGCGGGGATCGTGGCCGTCTCATCGATCACAAGGCCGAGGTCCCGATTGAGAACCAATCGGTACATCGTGGGTGAGTTTTGCGAGCGGACCCAGATCGCGCCGTCGAGCGGCGAGGTGGTCATAAAGGGTTCGCCGTTCAGAATCACCGCGGTGGGAATCGGATGAACCCACGCCGCCGCGGCGAAATCCATGTACGAGCGGACGCTGTTGCTGGAGCCTGTCCCGACAAAGAGGGCGTGCAGCGTGTCGGTGGTGTCGTCGAAAGCGAGGGCGTCGACCTCTTCGGTGAGCGACACGACCTCCGCGCTGACGGGGGACTGGCTGAAATCGAGTTTCGTAAGCGTCAATCCGTCGGCGATGAAGATTTCTCCGCTGCGGCCGCACGCGACGTGCGTCGGGGCCGCGCCGGTGTGGATGGCGTCGATCTCGCCCGTGGCGCGATTGACGCGGAAGACGCGCGGGTCGGGCGCGCCCGTCGAGTTGGCGCCGGTGCAGTACACGTTGAATCCATCGGGTCCGATGGCCAAACACGGCACGCGGGTGACGCCCGGGATCGCGAAGTTCACGATGGGCTGGATCGTCGAATCGGTCGGGCGGATTGGGTTCAGGAACGAGAGTTCCTGCATCGGGAGCGGCGTGACGGTCACTCCATACTTGGGCAGGATCACGCGATACCCGTTGACCAACCCGATGCGCCCGTCGGAGGCGTTGAAGTTGAGCATTCGCTCGTAGGTGCGTTGGAGGTAGGCGTCAGAGCCGCTGGTGCCGTCGGAATCGAAGAAGCCGGGCAGTTGCTGGAGGGTGTAGGTGTTCGTGGCGAAGGTGGACTGGGTCATCAGGTTCGCGCTGTCGGCGGCGGGGTCTCGGATCTTGACTTTGCGGTCGCCGCCGCACCATCCTTCGAGTCCGACCATGGTGACGACGTGGCCGCCGGTCTTCTGCCACTGGTTGATGTCGGTGTTCTCGAACCAGCCGACCATGAGGTTGACGTAGCCGCCGGCGATGGCGCAGAAGGCGAGGTCGCCGATCGTCGGCGCGTAGAAGTCGTTGGCGACTTGCTCTGAAACGATGAACTTTCCGGGTGCGTGCTCATCGAGGTAGCCGACGCAACCGGAGTAGCCGCAGCAGGTCGTGCCGTTGTCGGGGTGTGTCTGCATGAAGACACCCATCTCCTGGATGGCGTCGGTGACGCGCTCGTAGTTGGTCTGCGAACCCCACGATTGCGCCGAGCCTCCGGGCATGAGGGCGGGGAACCCGTGGTCGGCGAGGTAGGCCATGACGTTGGTATGCGACGTGGGCGAGCAGTAGTTCGCGCCGTTGCCGGGGAGGCCGTCGGGGATCGGGACGAAGTTCATGCCGTCGAAAAAGAGTGGGCCGGGCTGGCGTCGCTGGTCGAAGTCGGGCATGAAGCCGTTTGTGTACGAGCCGAGGGAGTAGGTGCAGCCGCCGGCGAGGGCGGGGTTTCCGGCGGCCGAGAGAGCGAGGAACGGGACGAGTGAGAGTGTGCGGCGCATGGTGCTTGCTCCTTGAGGTCCCCCCGCAGAAACGGGGACCAACGAAGAAAACGGGCGCTGCCGAGGCGTGTGACCGAACGATTGCCGAATGTGGTGTCGCCCTTTGGGGCGACGCTCCGGCGTCGCACTACCATTGCTCGCTCGCCGCGCCCTCAAGCAGCGGAAACGCGCACTCATCAGGGAGAACTCCATGGCCGCACGAAAGACGCAATCATCCGGCCAGCCCCGGGGCTCGCGCACGAAGACAAGCACAAAGGGCCGGCAGAAGCAGAGCAACGCCGAGCGCCTCAGCATCGGCCCCGACCACACCGCCAACTCGCGGGCGCAGCAGAAGGGCGCCTACCGCGGCAGCCGCGCCGAGCCCTCGCGCCTGGGGGGAGACTCGGGCAAGCGTTCCGCTCCGAAGTCCGGCGGAGCGAAGAAGGGGATGCGCGGCTGATCCTGCCTCATGCTCGACTGGATCCATAATCATGGCACGCTGCTCTCCTGGTTGACGGGGGCATCCGCCGTCATGTTCGTGGCCACGCTGATCGCCCTGCCCGCGATGGTGGCGCGGATCCCGCCCGATTACTTCGCGCACGAGCGGCGGCCGCCGAGCCGGTGGGCCCACCATCACCCCGTGGTGCGCGTGCTCTTCCACATCGTGAAGAACGCGATCGGGTTCGTCTTCATCATCGCGGGGATCGCGTTGCTCGTGCTGCCGGGCCAGGGGCTGCTGTCGCTCCTGATCGGTTTCTTCATGCTGGATTTTCCGGGGAAGTACCGGGTCGAGAAGTGGCTCGTCCGCCGACGGCGCGTGCTCGCGGCGATCAACTGGTGGCGAAAGCGAGCGGGGCACGCGCCGATCGGCGTGGTGTGACGGGTGCAGTTCGGGTCTGAAATAACGACGCTCGAACGGCGCCGGCGCGTCATCAATGTGTGGCGTGCTTCCGCTCTGGGAAGCATGTCGAAGCCTCAACAGCGTGGCATGTTCATTCGCTCCCCCTCGCGCCGCCAGACTTGTCGTCGAACCCCATTGCCTTGTTGTGAGCTGCGGAACCGCCCCGCGGCACGGTCAGCGTGCGCCATTCCACACCATGCACGCTCGCGGCGTGACGCGCCAACAGCACAATCTGGCCGCAGTGGTAGGCAACGTGGGTTGCGGAACGTGCAAGGGCGTCCGCGAACGTGAGCGCCTCGCCGCGGATGCG
>JAGVLZ010000129.1 GCA_020054055.1 Phycisphaerales bacterium | reverse complement strand
TGGGGCTGGCGCGCGGGTCGGCGCGATCGGGCCGGTTGCGCTGCCCCGCGTCGAGCGCGTTCTGGGCCGAGGCAGTTGAAAAAAGTGCGAGGAGCAGGGTCGCGGGAGCGAGGATGGATCGAGTTGTGTTCATAGGGGCCTCGGTCGGATTGTAGGGGCGCGGCGACGATCCCGGCTCAACGTCATCGGTGAGGCAAGGCAGGTGCTTCAGTCGGATAAAGAACGCCTTGGGATTGATCCGAGTCTCCCGTGCCGCATACCGCTGATTTTCTTTCGGATTGGGACACGGTTGACGCTGTTCGCACACATCGCTGCCATGTCAAGATACCGCGTCTGGATCGAGAAATGTGCGGAGCCGCGCCATGAGTCTGTCGGCATCGCGCAATTGGCACTCCCACACGACGAGAGCGCGCCAGCCCTGACGGCGGAGCGCTCGGACGTTCCGCCTATCGCGTTGGCGGTTGCTCTCGAACTTGGCGCACCAGAACGCGCCGCGGGTGCGCGGTGTAGCGCGTCCGGTACGGCAGGCATGGCGGTGCCAGAAGCAGCCATGCACAAAAACGACGGCGCGACGGGATACGAACACAAGGTCGGGCCGACCGGGCAACGCTCGGTCATGCAGCCGATAGCGATAGCCCATTGCGGTGAGAATGCGTCGGACGGTCATTTCCGGGCCTGTGTCCTTGCCGCGTATTGCGGCCATGCAGCGGGAGCGTTGCTCGGGGGTGAGCACGTCCAAGGTCAGACCTTCACCAGTTTGCCCGCCCAGTCAATGAACTCCGCGACTTTGACAAGTTTCACACCTGGCACTTTCGGGTATTCCTTGTGTAACGCCTCGGGCACGATAAGCGTGACGCTCGCCAACTTCATTTCTAGCAACTGCTTGGAAGAAATGCCGCGCTGCATAGTCAGGATATGCTTCGCGGGAACTCGCTTGCCCTCCTTTAAGACCTGTCGCCAACGATCCTTACAGGTGGTCTTGACGCCCACCATGCAAAGTTTCTCCACGGGAAACCTCTTGTCGTTGTACGCCTCAATGCTCGGAATGAGGATGTCGGGCTCCCCGTCGATCTCCGAGGCGCGAGGTGCAAAAGGGATGCCCGCTTCCGTGAGCAGATGTGCAACATGGTTCTCCAGCGACCAACCAGCGCGGGACTTGCGCCGATTCATGATACTGGAGGCGGTGCGAACGAAGTCGTCCACGGACGCGAATACACGCTGAATCTCCGGGCCGCAAAGTTGGCGCTCGACCAACTTGAACAACCGGAACTCTTGCTCCATTAAGTCCACCAACTTCGCGTCCGCGGTCTTGCGGATGAAGTCACGGATGCATTGAAGGAGTGCCGAGCGGGTTGCACCGGAAATCGATTCAGTGTTGGGCCAACCGCTGATCTTCGCGGCGAACTCACGAAACTGACGATCAATGCACTCGTTCTCCGTTTCCGGCAAGGCCGCGCCCGCCGGGTTGTAAACGCCCCATACGTCGATTACTTCAAGTCCGAGTGCGGCCTGTACGTCTGCAATGTCGTCATCAGTATCGAGAACATAAGCGACGAAGTTGGCGTGGTTCACCGGCACGAGCACGAGCAGGCTGCCGACCGAGTCTGCGTCAATGAAGGGAAACTCGCTGTTGAAGCCGCCTGTGAGGCGGTACTCGCTCTTGGCGCGACCGTACCAAGTCACGCAGGATTGCGTGATACTTCCGTTGGGCCAAAGTACGCTCACTGTTGATTTGAGGTTCTCACCTCGCTTTGGCGCGTGCGGCGAGTACAACTCCCAAGCGCCTTTTGGGAGGAGGAATCCGCTCTGGTTGCTGCGGGTTGCTCCCACGTCATTGGCCGACAAGAACTTGATGATGGCCTTGCCATGCTTGACGGCATCCTCGATCGCGCGGACGGCAAGATGGCTAGCCATGTGGTTCCCTTCCGCTCGGAGCGATCAGCGGGCCTTTCCGAATCGTCCCTTGAACACACAACGATTTTTGGCGCGGGCGAGTTGCCATGAGAGTACTGCGCTGATCTGCTTGGCGACCGCCTCCGCAACTAGAGGAACCACAGCGTTGCCGAACTGCCTGTATGCCTGCGTGTCTGAGACGACAACGCTCAGATGGTCGGGAAAGCCCATCAACCGTTGCGCCTCCCGGGGCGTCAGCCGACGGGGGTTCTTGCCCTCCTGCGGAATCAAAATCTCTGAGCCGTCCTTGTAGTACCGGGCGCTCAGCGTCCTCGTCACACCGTCAAGGTCGGCAAGGCCGTAGCCGAAGCCGTTGCCCTTCAAGCGGTGCATTTTGGCGTACTTCTGAAGGTACTTCCAGAGATGATCCGTAAGTGTGTAGCGTTCAGGCGGATTCGGGTCCAGAATGTCCATCAATTTGGGCCGCTTCCCAGTCGGTGGGGTTGGAAACCGGAACGGCGGCTCATTCCCGAACACGCTTTTGTCGAACCCCACGATGAACACTCGCTCCCTGTGCTGCGGAACCCAATGTGCGGCGTCGATCACTTCCGCGAACACCTTGTAGTTCATGGTTTCGAGCGTGGACCGAACGACCTCCCATGTCCGCCCCTTCTCGTGTGAGCGCAGATTCTTGACGTTCTCCAGCAACAGCACGGGCGGGCGCTTTGCATCGATAATGGTGGCGAGATGAAAAAACAAAGTGCCTTGAGTCGCGTCCTTGAAGCCATGCGGACGGCCAAGACTCTTTTTCTTCGACACGCCCGCGATCGAGAACGGCTGGCACGGGAAACCCGCGGCGAGAATATCATGATCTAGGATATCCGCGATCTTGACCTTACGGATGTCACCTTCGGGGACTTCGCCGTACCACGCGCGGTACGTCTTCTGGGCATTCTTGTCCCACTCGCAGGAGAACACCGACCGACCGCCGACACGTTCAAGTGCCAGCCGCAACCCGCCGATACCGGCGAACAGGTCAACGAAAGTGAAGGGTGTTCCCGTCGGACTGGTCGGTGCCGGGTGCTGCGCTGCATCAAAGAGACTTGGCCTTGCCTTGGAGTTGTATGCTTTCTCAAGTACGCTGATGACGTACTCACGCTGGCTGAGCATGGACTGCTCCCGCTCATCGTCGATCCAGCGTTTGATCTTCGGGGGCACGTCTCGGATCAGCAGCGATTCAGGCAAGCAGACCTCCTCTGGGAAAGACTGCTATCACGATAGCACCTTGTCCCAGTGTCTGTCAAGTTAATGTTCGGGTACGCACTCGGTAGGCCACGTTGGGGTGGTACGTGGCGGGAAGTACCGCTCCGCCGCAAACGGCGGATCGGCGGCACGGCGATTCAGAGGATCGAGCGTTCCTGCGCAGGCTCGTCGAAGGCCCGGCGCGTCTCGACGGGCAGCGGCGGCGCGACGAGGTAGTAGATGAGGCCGTCTTTCCGCCACACCGTCAGGCAGCGCTCGCACGATGCGAGGGCCGCGGCGTCGGTGGGGCGATTGGTCAGCGCGACGTTCGCATCGATCAGCAGATGACCCTTGTCTTCCTGAACAAAGAGGCTGACGACGGGGGCGTTGGGCGCGATGGTGGGATCGGGCTTGTAGATGAGGTGGGCGGAGCGTCCCCAGCCGGGGACGGCGCACGGGCCGAGGCCGGCGAAAGTGTAGCCCTGCTTCGCAAGGTCGGCGGAGCGGAACTCGAGGACGGAGGGAATCCTGGGCAGGAGTTCGATCGCGGCCTCGAGGGCTTTCGCTTCGGTGCGCGCCGTCATCTTGCGATCGAAGAGGCGGCCGAAGTCGCCGCAGCCGGTGTGCTGCGAATAGGTGAAGTTGACGACGCGGGTGAGGAAGCCGCCGGCGAGTGCGGTGGGGTTGGAGGGGCTGCGGAGCCATGTATGACCGAGAGGGGTGAAGAAGAGGACGCCCGCGACGAGGGCGAGGGCCGCGGCGGCGGCGAGTGCTGCCTGCCTTGGGAACGAGAGTCGCGAGCGATAGACCTTCGGATGATCCTCTGGACGGACGATTCGGAGTTGATGGGCCGTCGATGGCGCGGGTGCGGCGCGCATCGCGGCGATCAC
>JAGVLZ010000333.1 GCA_020054055.1 Phycisphaerales bacterium | reverse complement strand
CATCACCGGCTCGGCCCTGTGGGGGAAGTACCCGCCGTACCACGGACGGTGGTAGGCACCGCGATCGGCGGACCCGCTGCCCTCGGCGCACCCGCCGGCAAGGACCACTGTGGCCGCCAGCAGCGCCAGCGAGGCTACCGTGCTTGAGAGACGTGAAAGTTTCATGACTGCTCCGAGGAAATGCTTGGGTTGGAACTGTCCCGCGGCGGCCACCCCAGCGACGGCCATCGCGAACGGCCACCAGAATAGCAGGAACGCAAGCGGTTCGGCGAAAATGAGTTGCAGGAGGCCCTGAAGCCTTCCATCGCGGACCGAACGATCCAAACAAAAACCTTCTCTTATCAAACCAACAAGATGAATGCGATTACCCAACAAATCGCGTGGTTTTCGACGCAGTTGGGCGTCGGAGGTCGATCACGCCACCTTCTTGCACCCGATCTATCGCGTTTTAGCCCGAGCCGGAGCGCATGAGTTGCGCGAACAAATCGAGCATAAACCCTTGCATCGAACCGCCGCTCAGGCTTCCGCAAAGTCGTATGGAGCCGCGTACTTGCCGCTCCGCTGCTTGGCGAGTTGCATGAGGATGTCGTTGGTCAGCGTGCTCGCTCCGAAACGGAAGCGGTCCGGGTGGAGCCAGTCGTCGCCGAGGGTTTCCTTGACCATGACAAGGTAGTGGAGCGACTGCTTCGCGGTGCGGATGCCCCCAGCGGGCTTCATGCCGATGCGGACGCCGGTTTTCAGGAAGTGATCGCGGATCGATTCGAGCATGACAAGGGTGACCGGCATGGTCGCCGCGGGCTGGACCTTGCCGGTGCTGGTCTTGATGAAGTCCCCCTCGGTCAGCCCGGCGGCGATGGCGAGGTCGGAGGCGGCGCGGACGTTGTCATAAGTCTCGAGTTCGCCGGTTTCGAGGATGACCTTGAGGCGGACGCGGGGGGAGGTGTCAAGGTGTCGAGGTGTCGAGGTGTCGAGGGGAAGACGATTCAAGGCCTCATCCCTTGGCACCTTGGCACCTTGACACCTTGACACCTCTCCACACGCCTCCTTCACCGCGGCGATCTCATCGAAAACCTGCGTCCGTTCGCCAGCAAGGAAAAGGCCTCGGGAGATGACCATGTCGATCTCGTCCGCGCCATCGTCGATCGCGCGGCGGGTGTCGTCGAGACGGACCGAGAGCGGGAACTGGCCGCTCGGGAAGCCGGTGGCGACGCTGGCGACGTGGACCTTGGTCGGCGAGGAAGCGTTGAACGCAGCCAGTTCGCGCACGGCCGTGGCAACGAGATTGGGATAGACGCACACCGCCCCGACATGCGGCAGCGTCGGATCGGCGGGGTCGGGACGCATGGCCTTCTGGCAAAGCGAGCGGACCTTTTCGGGTGAGTCCTTGCCTTCGAGCGTCGTGAGGTCGAGCATCGACAGGGCGAGTTTGAGGCCAGCGATCTTCGAGGCGGTCTTGATGGAACGCTTCGTGAACGAGGCGGCCCGCTGCTCGATCATCACCTTGTCGACGGAGGGGGAGAGCATGAGATGGAAACCGCCTCTCAATCTTTCGCCGAAGCAAGGCGAGTAAAGTGGTCACACTTGATATGAATCGTCGATTCGTTCCATGACAGCGTCAAACAGTTGAATCATGGTGACTTTCGGCAGCCACCCCGCATGATCGACAAGTTGGCTGCGAAATACGGGAACAAACCAACGCGGGAGTGCAACACACCGTTCGCTAAGGCCCGTCGTTGCTCCCGGATCATCCAGCAGATTGGGCATTTCCACTTGGTCAAAGTCGATATGCTCGTCGCAAACCGTGGTCGTGATTCCAATGACCAGACACTCGAGGTCGTCGATGAGGTCGTAGAGGATTGCCGGGTGCCGGCCGGGCTTCGTACCGTCCAATGGCGGAAGGTTCTCTACCCAATAGATGTGTCCCGCGAGGTAGGGCGGCGTCGGCACGATTCACAAAGGATATCCAGAAAACGCTTGACCCGAGTCAAAAATGGGGTATTCTATTCGGGTATCGTTAGGATCGCAGAAATGGGAACTTCAACTACAGCCCTAGAAGTCGCGGATTACCTGATCTGGCTAGCTCGGAAAGAATCCGAAGAGGAGCCTGGCTATCTGACGCCGCTGCAACTTCAGAAGTTGTTGTACTTCGTCCAAGGATGGACCTTGGCCGAGTGGGGCGCTCCCATGTTTCGGGATGAAATTGAAGCGTGGAAGAACGGCCCGGTCGTTCCGGGGGTCTGGAAGTTGATGAGCGGAAAGTCTCCAATCACAGCAGAAATCGATCCTCCACCACCGCTGACTGATGCGGATAAATCGATGGTTCACAGTGTGTGGAATGCTTACAAGAAGTATTCACCGTTCGCTCTTCGAGACCTGACCCACTCGGAGGAAGCGCCATATCTTGAGGCGTATGTTCCGGACAAGGAGGGCAGATGTACTCGAACCATCTCGCGCGAACGGATGAAGGACTGGTTTGTTGAGCGAGCGCGGCTCGTGCTTGATCAGGCAGCGCTCAAGCGAGACCGCGCCGCAGCGTTCGCGAGGTGGAATCTGGCCCAAATCAATGCACGCAAGGCAGTCTAGACGCCGCAAACCCATCCCGGTTAGGGATACTCGCCGGATCGGTTAATGCAGCGCCCGGATGAAGTCCTGGATCGCCGCCGCGCATTGGTCGGTGTACTTCTGGATCGCCCACAGGTCATTGTGCCCCGCCCCCTCGATCGAGATGAAAAGGCTCCGCCGGGCGGCGGCGGCGATGCGCTGGCCGTCTTCGTGGGGGCAGATGGCGTCGAGCGTGCCGTGGATCACCAGCAGCGGGCAGGGCAGGTTCGAGGCGTGCTTCGCGCGGTCGAAGGATGACCAGCCGAACGTGCCGCGGAGCATGAGGCCCAGCCACGCCGCGGCGATCGGTTCGACGACGCGGTAGGGGAGCCCGATGGCGCGGAGATAGTTGACGACGGGCGTG
>JAGVLZ010000272.1 GCA_020054055.1 Phycisphaerales bacterium | reverse complement strand
GGCTGGGCTCCGGCGCCTCCTCGCGGAGCGATTCCTCCGTCGCGAGCGCCACGCGGCGCATCATCTCGACCGCGAGGATGGGGTACTTGCCCACCGCCGTCTCGCCCGACAGCATCACCGCGTCCGCGCCGTCGTAGATCGCGTTGGCCACGTCGCTCACCTCGGCACGCGTCGGGCTCGAGTTCTCGATCATCGACTCCAACATCTGCGTCGCGACGATGCAGGGCTTGCCGAACTCGTGGGCCTTCTTCATCAGGAGTTTCTGGATCACGGGGACACGCGCGATCTCCATCTCGACGCCGAGATCCCCCCGCGCCACCATGATCCCGTCCGCCTCCGCCAGGATCGCGTCGATGTTCTTCACGGCCTGCGGCGTCTCGATCTTCGCGATCACCGGGATGTCGGAGACGCCGCGCCCCCGGACAGCGCGGGGATCGATCGAGCACACACGGTGCAGGCACTCGTTGATCGCGCGGACCTCATCGGCCTTGCGCACGAAGGAGAGCGCGAGGAAATCCAGCCCTTGCTCGACCGCCCACGCCGCGAGGGCCAGGTCCTTCTCGGTTGTCGCGGGGATCGAAAGGTCGGAGTCGGGCAGGTTCAAGCCCTTCCCGCTGACGATCATGCCCCCGGCGGTGACGCGGCAGAGGAGTTGCTCGCCGTCCGACACCACCGCGAGCATGCGCACCGCGCCATCGTTGATCAGCACGCGCTGGCCTGGGTCCACCTCCGCCGCGATGCGCCTGTAGTTGCACGCGAGGACGGGCATCGCGCCGGGGATGCTCTCGGCCAGGTCGCCGCGGATCAGCACGTCTTGCCCCGCTTCGAGGCGGATGCCGATCCCCTCATCCGCCAGCGGCACCTTGGCGATGCGGATCTTCGGCCCCGGAAGGTCGCCCAGCACCGCGAGGGGTTGCTTTGTCTCGGCCGCGACATCGCGCACCAGCGCGAGGCGTCTGGCGTGGTCGTCCGTCGTCCCGTGCGAGAAGTTCAGCCTCAAGAGCGCCGCCCCGTGCTCGACCAACTTGAGCAGCACGCGCCGGTCGTCGGTGGCGGGGCCGAGCGTTGCGAGGATCTTGGTGAGCGGGGGGGATTCGCGGTGCAAGCGATGCTCCGATTCGGGTTGCCCGTGGATCAGATCGCCTTCCATGCTTCCGAGACGATCCTCGTGTACTGCTCGCGGAAGAATGCGGTGTACGAAAGCCGGATCGCGGTCATCCGTCCATCCTTCTCCGCCTCGCGCCAGTCGGCACGGATGGCCTTGTAGTTTGGTTCGTTGAACGCGAGGCGGGTCCCATCCTTCAATTCATGCTCCGGCCACGCGAAGAACATCTCCTCGAATCGCGCGATCGTCTCGGGCCTGCCGTTGATCGAACGGAGGCGTTGGATCTCTTGCCACGCCTTCACCTGCTCGTCGTGAAGGTCAATGGCGAATGCTCCCATCATCACACCGATCGACGAGCGCCAGTTCTTGTTTTCCGCCTTCGAGGCGATGGCGTAGGGGTCCACCCGGTCGATCATCCGGTCGGCGTACTTCTCGAACATCACGCGCCGGATGGGCAGGCGGCGCAGTTCGTAGCGCTCGGGGCCGAGCGGCGGTTGTGGGTCACCCCCTCCGGCCTCGAAGACTCGGCCACCTCCCCCGGTAGGACCGGGGGAGGAGGGTTTGCGAAAGTTCCACAACGCCTGCCCCTCGACGCTCATCAGGAACTCGATGAACCGCCGCGCGATCACAGGATTCGACCCCGCGCGGAGCATCGAGATCGGATCGGGATCGATCAGCGTCACCCCCGGCGGATCGACGTACCCGACGCGCGATTCCTCCGGCGATTGCCCCGGCCTCAGCAGCGATTGCGATTGGAAGCGCCCGTAGAAATCGATTGCCGTGCCCACCGCCGCCTGACCCTGGCTGACATCCAGGGGAACCTTTTGCGACGTGTTCGAGAAGTAACGCGAGTTCGCGCACATCGCACGCAGGATGCGCCATCCCTCATCCCACCCATACGAGTAAAGAATCGACTCATAGGTCGTCGCGACGGACCCCGACAGGCGCGGATCGGCGAGCGCCACCCACCCCGCGAGGCGCGGATCGGTCATATCGGTCCACGAGGTCGGGTCGGGCAGCCCGAGTTCGCGCAGCACATCGCGGTTGTAGACGATGCCGAAGCCGGAGAGGGCGTTTCCGAGGTAGTACTGGCCCGGGTCGTTCTTCTTCGGGTCGCCGACATCGTAGAGCCAGTTGATGCCGACCTTGTGGCCATCATTCTCTTTCGGCCCGTACCACTCTTCGAGTTGCTCCGTTGAGTATCCGAGCGGGATCGAGATCGGCACCGCAATGGGCTTTTCCGCGCCCGCAACGGTGATCGTCGGCCCTTTCGTCTTGAGTTCGTTGTGCTCGAACGACCCGCCCCCGAAGAGCAGGTCATACGGCATCGGCTCCGCGCCGGGGGCCAGTTCGCCGCTGGGAAGGATGCGTCCCGTCTCGACTGCCGCGGTGTACTGCGCGATCAGGAGTTTCTTGATCTCGCTCGATCCGCCCGGCACGCGCCAATCGATAAGCACCGGCTTGCCGTGTGTTCGCGCGTGCCACTCGCTGAAGGCGCGCCCGTACTCGTAACGGATCGGCTCGTTGTGCGGCGTGAGGATCACCAGCCGCTGGGCCCCCGCGGGCGCGCTCGCCTCCTCCGGCCTGAACACCCACGGCACACCCAGGATCACGGCGAAGGCCATGAGAATCAGCACCTTCGGGATCACGCCGCCGGCTGGGTTCATGGATGGGTAGGGTACTTGACCGAGCATCCCGCAGTTCGCCCCACCCGAGAGGCCCCGACCTTGAACACCGCCAAAGTCGCCATCGTCACCGGCGCTGGCTCCGGCATCGGCCGGGCTACCGCGATCCTCCTCGCTTCGCGCGGCTATTCCCTCGCGCTCGCGGGGCGGAATGAATCGAACCTCGCCGCAGTCGCGAAAGTGATCGGCCCCGACGCACGCACCCTCGCTATCCCGACGGACATGGCGATCGAGGCCGATGTCAACCGCCTGATCGACCGCACCATCGAACGCTTCGGCCGGATCGATGGGCTCGTGAACAACGCGGGGACCGGCGCGCTGGTCTCCATCGCGGGCACTTCTCCTTCCTTCGTGCGCGAATGTCTGGACACCAACGCGCTCGCCCCGGCGCTCGCCGTGCTCCGCGCCTGGCCCATCTTCGAGAAACAACGCGGGGGTTGCGTCGTCAACGTCTCGAGCATGGCGACGATCGATCCTTTCCCCGGCTTCTTCGCCTACGCCGCGTCGAAGGCGCCGATGAATCTGATGGTGAACTCCATCGCAAAGGAGGGGGCCGCGATCGGCGTGACCGCCTTCTCCATCGCCCCCGGCGCGGTCGAGACGCCCCTGCTGCGCCGTACCTTCGATGAAAAGACCATCCCGAAGAGCACCCGCATGACCCCCGACGCCGTGGCGCAGGTGATCGTCGCCTGCATCGTGGGCGAGCGCCCCGCCGACAACGGCCGCACCATCGCGATGATGCGGGAGGGCGACCGCGTCAAGGTCTGGACCGTCCGGAACGAGGAACTCCGGCGCGAGTTCGACGTGACGCCGCCTCGCTGAGGGGGGTCCGCCGGACAACCGCCCCGCAACCGCGGCCGCCGCATTCGCTATTCTTACTCAAGAGACTCGACTTCCATCGCAGGAGACCCCGAATGCGCCGCACGATCCTCGCCGCCGTCCTCTTCGCGTTCACCCCCGTGGCGTTGGCGCTCGCTGACGATGATGCCGGCGGGCCGACCATCGCGCAGTTCCTGAAGATCCGAGTCCCGGGGCAGGTCCGAATGGCCCCCGACTCCTCCATCTACAGCCGCGACTTCCCCGACGGCATCTACCAACTCTACCGCCGCAACCCGACGGACCCCATCACCTCGCAGGGCAAGCGCCTGACGGACTTCCCGGATGGCCTCGCGACCTATTCCGTCTCCCCGGACGGCAAGTGGGTGACGCTCGAGGCCGCCGCGGGGGGCAACGAGAACAACCAGGTCTACCTCCTCGACACGTCGAACGATTCGATCAAGCCCCTCCTCCAGAATCCCAAAGTTCAATACTCCGTTGATGTCTGGCTCCGCGACAGCGGCGGCTTCGTCTACACCGCCAACGACGCCAGCCCGCGCGACTTCTACGTCTACCAGTACGACATCAAGAGCGGCAAGAGCACGCCGTTGCTCTCACGCACCGGCTCGTGGTCCTGCGCCGACGTCACGGCCGATGGCTCGCGCATGCTCATCGCCGAGTATCGCTCCATCTCTGATTCCAGCATGTACGTCATGGACGCCGCCACCGGCAACCTCATCGACCTCACCACCAAGTCGGCCGAGGGCACCGCATCGAACCGCCCCATCGCCTTCACCACCGATGAGCAGGGGATCTTCTTCGGCTCGGACTTCGAGAACGGCTTTGTCCAGTTGTACACGCGCGACGCTCGCGACCCATCCAAGGCGCCCGTCCCCTTCCTGCCGAACCTGAAAGCACGCGACCTCGACGGGGCGGACATCAACTTCTCGCGCACCCTCCTCGCCACGGTCCACAACGAGGACGGCTACGGCAAGTTGCGCCTCTTCTATCTCCCCGAGCCCTCGCCGGTCCCCTTCGCTCACCCGCCGCAGGGGGTGGTGAGCGTGAACAACATCGAGGGCGACACCGTTCTCTACACCGTCACGAACAGCACCACGCCGGGCATCACCTACGCGCTCCCCGTCTCACCCCCCAAGGAGACCATGATGCGCAACGCGGAGCCGGTGAACGCGCGCCTCGACAACGAGCCGATCGACCTCTCGGCGTTCCGACTCCCCGAACTCATCAAGTACAAGTCCTTCGACGGCCGGGAGATCCCCGCATTCCTCTACCTCCCCGCCAGCGCGAAGAAGGGCACGCCGATCCCCTTCGTCGTCAACTTCCACGGCGGACCCGAGGGCCAGTTCCGCCCCGGCTTCGACCGAACCACGCAGTTCCTCGTCAGCAAGGGCTACGGCGTCCTTCAGCCGAATGTCCGCGGCTCGACGGGCTATGGCCGCGAGTTCCACATGGCCGACAACTACAAACTCCGCTGGGACAGCGTGAAGGACGGCGCCGAGGCCGCGCGATGGCTCGTGAAAGAGGGCTACGCGGAAAACGGCCGCATCGCGGCCTACGGCGGGTCCTACGGCGGGTTCATGTCCGTCGGCACCACCATCGAGGGCGCGGACGTCTTCGGCTCGTGCATAAACGTCGTCGGCGTCGTCAACCTCAAAACATTCCTCGAACAGACCTCGGGCTACCGCCAGAAACTCCGCGAGGTCGAGTACGGCCCGCTCACCGACCCCGAGTTCCTCACCAAGGTCTCGCCCATGACGCGCGTCAACGAGATCAAGGTCCCCATGCTCATCGCCCACGGCGCGAACGATCCGCGCGTCCCGCTCAACGAAGCAATCCAACTCGCCGTCGCCCTCCAGAAGCAGGGCGAAGACCCGGAACTCCTCTTTTTCCCCGACGAGGGCCACGGCTTCCAGAAACTCGAGAACCGCATCCTCTTCAGCGAGCGGATGGTCAAGTTCCTCGACAAGCACATCGGCCCGGGACGGATGAAGCCCTGACCTCATCGTCCCCAGGTCCTACCGGGGGAGGTGTCACGAGTCCGCGAGTGACGGAGGGGGCCCCTGCCGCCGATTCACATTCCACTGGGAATCGGTGCGGACTCGTCGCAATCTTGCAACTTCCAGGCAACATCCAAGTTCCCGCTTGCGTACTGCTCAGGATCCGGTAGGCTGAAAGACCGAACCCCGGAGGGCTTCGTCCATGACGCTGAGCAACGTGCGGGAACGATGGATGGCGGCTGCGGCGATCCTTTTTGCGTGCTTGGCCGGCGCGCAAGTCTTTGCCCAGCAAGCGATTGACCTCAACAACGACGGGGTGAACGACACGGTCCGCCGCGAGTTGCGCCTGCACCAGACCGATCCGGTCATCAGCCGCATCGTGCTGGTTTCTGGTGTAGACGACACGGAGTTTCTCTCGATCGCGACCAAGACCCCGAACGACATGTTCGGCTGGTACGTCTCGCCGATCGGCGACTTCGACGCCGACGGGTTCGAGGACCTCGCCGTCACCGCTCCCGCGAGTCTCATCGCCGAGGGCCTCGGCCCGAACGATCCCGGCGGGCCGATCCCCGCGTGGCGCGGCCGCGTGCAACTCGTCTCGGGCGAAAGCGGCGCGGAGTTGATGACTATCTTCAACCCCGAAGCGACCGCGAACTGCATCTTCGGCCTCGGCGCGGCCCCGATCCCGGATCAAAACGCGGACGGCATGCCCGATCTGTTGGTCGGCGGCATGCGCATCGTCCCCGCGCCGACGACAGCAAATCCGAACGCCACGACCTCCGAGTGGAAGTGGTGGGTGATGTCCGTCGCGACCGGCGAGCCGATCCGCATGGGCGTCGGCCAGGTCGGCTCAGCCGGCTGCGAGTT
>JAGVLZ010000120.1 GCA_020054055.1 Phycisphaerales bacterium | reverse complement strand
GATCATCGCACGCCCGCTCGATCAACCTTCCCACCACCATCGCCGTGCGCGACGCGACCGTCGGCCCGCTGTTCGGCACGCGCAGCGTGTCGGGGTCGGGCACCAGCACGTCCGTGTGATCCAACCCCAGCCGATCCGCCGCCAGTTTCGTGAAGATCGTCGCCGTCCCCTGCCCCATCTCGGTGCTGCTGCTCAGCACCTCGACCCGCCCGTCCGCCAGCCCCGCCACCATTAGCCGCGATTTCAGCATCACCTCGCCGCTCCCCGTGAATCCAGCGCCGTGGTAGATGCACACAACCCCCACGCCGCGCCGCACATGCGATCCGGTCGCGTTGAACGCGTCGCGCGCTTCCTTTCGACCCTCCCCGTCGATCAACTCCACCGCACGATCGAGTATCGCCACCCGATCCGTCCCATCGTTGATCACCTGCCCCGTCGAGGTCGTCTGGCCATCGCGGATCAGATTGATCCGCCGCAACTCCACTGGGTCGACCCCGAGCGCTGCCGCGCACACATCCATGTGCCGCTCCACCGCGAACTGCGTCTGCGGCGCGCCGAACCCGCGGAACGCCCCGAAGGGCACCGCGTTCGTCATCACCGCGCGCCCCACGATCCGAACGTTTTCACAGGAATAAGGCCCCGCCCCATGAATAATCCCACGGCTCAGAACCACCGGCGAAAGCGTCACATACGCCCCCGCATCCATCAGAACAGCGATCTCCTGCGCCACCATCCGACCCGACGCATCGAACCCCGTTCGATGCCGCACGCGCGAAGGATGCCGCTTCGTCGTCGAAGCCATGTCCTCCGACCGGTCATACACGATCTTCACGGGACGACCCTTCGCCTTCAGCGACAACAGCGCCGCGTGCAGCGCGAGGTTCGACGGATAATCCTCCTTGCCGCCGAACCCGCCCCCCGTCGGCGACTGGATCACGCGCACATCGCGCTCCTCCCGCCCCAGTGCGTGCTTCAGCGCATTCACCACATAGTAGGGGCACTGCATCGACCCCTTGACAATGACCACACCATCCTGAACCCACGCCATCATCCCCTGGTTCTCGATGTAGACGTGCTCCTGCGCCCCCGTCTCGTACACTCCCTCGACCACGCGCGCCGCCGACGCCAGCGCCCGCTCGACATCCCCCTTCTCGATCTTCAGCCGCTTCATCACGTTGTCGGAGCCGAACTGCACCTGCTCCGGCCTCGGCGGAACGCGGTAGTCCAGCATCGCCGGCTCTTCATCGACGATCACCTCAACCGCCGCGACCGCGCGCCGGCACATCTCCCGCGATTCATGCGCGATCAGCACCACCGGCTCATGCACATGCCGAACAGAGTCCGCCGCGAGCACGGGCTGGTCACGCTCGATCAGGTACACCACGTTCGGCCCCGGGATATCCCGGTGATCGACGACGATGAACCGCGACCAATCGGTCCCCTTCCCGAACCGAACCTCGCGGATGCGCCCCCGTGCGGCCGGGCTTCGCACCGTCATCCCCCACAGGCACCCATCGACGCGCAGATCGTCGATGTACCGCTCCCGGCCAGTGAGTTTGGAGAGTCCCTCCAATCGACGCATGGCGGACACTCTACCCAACGGCCCGGGTCCCGCCGGAGTGCCGGGGCCAGCGCACTCGGCCGTGGCGCAACGCCGGTTGCGAACAATCTGCTCGGCGATTCGTTCTCGTCACCGCCGAGCGGCCAGCAGGTCCCGGATCTCCATCAGCAGCGCCTGGTCCGGCGTCGACCCGGGCGGCGGTGGGGGAGGCGCGGCCGCTTCCTTCCGCTTCATCCGGTCCATCGCCGTGTTCATCGCCTTGATGAGCATGAGAAGCGCGAAGGCCACGATCAGGAACTGAATCGTCGAGTTAATAAACAATCCCCACGACACGGCCACCTCGGGCGCCGCCGCTGTCACGGCGCTCGTTGCCGCGTCAACCACCTGAGGCTGAGCCTCCTTCAGCACCAGTTTCTTGTCCTTGAAGTCAACACCACCCGTGACCAATCCGATCACCGGCATCAGCACGTTGTTGACCAGCGATGTCACGATCGCGCCGAAGGCCCCGCCGATGATGACGCCTACCGCCATGTCGACCACGTTGCCCTTCAACGCGAACGCCTTGAACTCAGAGATCAGCCCCATCGCGATGTCTCCTTTGCCAACCCCGAGAAGGCCGGAAACATACCCTCTCTCGTTCCGCTCGTGAAACGGGCGGCCGATGGTTGCCAGCGGCGGTGCCGATGGATGAAGGCCAGGCAGAAAGATCGTCAGCCCATGAAACGGGCGATCGAGCGAGTGACCGCCTCTTCAGCGGAGCAACAGAGGCCCAGGACATGACTCGCGATTCAACTACGAAAACAGCCTCAACTGCCCCGAATCATCGGGAACGATCGGCCTCCGAAACGCCGCCGACGACAGCGGAATCCGCTCGCTCGACAGCCCGTACCGCCGGCTGAACACCTCGAACACGCTCCGGATCTGGTCGGCGATCACCCCCTCGCCCCGCATGCGCTGCCCGAACTTCGAAGAGTTCAGTTCGCCGTCGCGCACATCGCGCAGCAGGTTCTCGATGTGTTTCGCCCGCTCCGGCATGTGCCGCGCGAGCCATTCGAGAAAGATCGCCTTGTTCTGCCAGGGAAGCCTCAGCATGACGTACCCCGCCCCGGTCGCCCCCGCGCGAGCCGCCGCCCGGAGCAGCGCCGGCAACTCCCGATCGTTCAACCCCGGGATCATCGGCGCCGTCATCACCGCGACGGGCACCCCCGCGTGCGTCAACTCGCGGATCGCGTGCAGCCTCCTCTGCGGCGAACTCGCACGAGGCTCCATCTTCGCCGACAACTCCGCATCGAGCGTCGTCAGGCTGATCGCCACGCGCGCCGCACCAACCTGCGCCAGCCGCGAAAGCAAGTCCACATCGCGCAGCACCAGCGCGCTCTTCGTCACGATCGCCACCGGCTGCCCGCACTCCGCCATCACCTCAAGGCACGCGCGCGTGATCCCCATCCGCCGCTCGATCGGCTGGTACGCATCCGTCACCCCCGACATCACGATCGACTCGCCCACCCACTTCGAGTGCGACAGCTCCCGCCGCAGCAGTTCCGGCGCATCCGTCTTCGCGAAGATCTTCGTCTCAAAGTCCAGCCCGCTCGAAAGCCCCAGCAGTTCGTGCGTCGGCCGCGCGTAGCAGTAGAAGCACCCATGCTCGCACCCGCGGTACGGGTTGATCGTCCACTTGAAAGAGAGGTCCGGCGAGTCCACGGGATTGATAATCGTCTTCGTTCGATCGCGAAAAACCTGTGTCATGATCGAACGGAACCGCGACCGTGAGGGAGCGTCCCCCTCTTCATCCGACGAGTACTCGCACAACAGATCATCGTCCCCGCCCCCCTCCGGCAACCGCGCCAGTGAGATCGTCTCGAAGCGGCTCGCGGGGTTCACCGCTGCTCCCCGCCCGCGCTGGCCGTCCGACTGCCCGGGCAAAAGAACGCGCGACATCGTGTTCGCCGAACGACCGGCTGCATGCTCTCGTGAAAATCGCATGTCCAAACATAGGCCGTACACGGCCGCGCAGCAAGCGATTCCCGCGAACTTTTCATCACCTACGCTTCACCGCCCCGAGCCCCCCCGGGGGCGGGACATGGAGAGAGCCGATGCGATCGATGTTGTGTGTGTTCCTGATCCTCGTCGCATCGCCAATCTCCCCCGCCCGTGCCGACCAGCGCGAAGATGTTCTCTTTTCAGTGAACACCGCCACCGTCTTCGGCGAGTCGATCTTCATCCTCGGCGACCTGCCGGAACTCGGAGGCAACGACCTCCGCTTCTCCGTCAAACTCGAACCCAACACCTACCCGGTCTGGAAGGCAACCATCAGCCTCCCCGTCAATCGCACCTACACCTACCGCTACTACGAGCGCAACGACGCCGCGGGACAGTGGGGCAACGTCTCGAATGGCGTGGTCATCGCCGGACCCTTCACCGCATCCACCAGCATTATCCCCCTCGACCCGCCGACCAAAACCGTCTTCTATCACTCAACGACAACTCCGCCGGTCCTGTGGTGGCGTCAAGGCACCGGCGCCTTCGTACCAATCACGATGCACGAGGTCGGCCCCGGCCGCACTCCATCGGAAAAGCGCTGGGCCGCACGCCGCTTCGGCGAATCCCGGCGCTCGCCCGACTTTTATTTCACAAGCGACGCCGGCACAGCCCGCGACCCCGCCATCGGCTCCTATTCCACCGCGCTCGACGAACTCCTCGTGCAGGACGCCCACCTCTTCACCTACGTCCCCGCCCCCTCCATCACCGGCCCCATCAAGCGCTACACCACCACCGGCGCGAACCCCAGCACACCGAGCACCAGCCTCTTCTCCGCCGCCATGAACGAGACGCGCCGCTACCGCGTCATCACCCCACGCGGCTACGACCAGCACGCCACGCGCCGCTATCCCGTCCTCTACATGCACGACGGACAGAACGTCTTCGAGAACGGCGCCTTCGGCACATGGAACGCAGACGAAACGGCAGAATCCATGACCCGTCTCGCCCAGATGCGCGAGGTCATCCTCGTCGGCGCCGACCACGGCCCCAACCGCATCAGCGACTACGCCGCCCCAGACTCCGGCGGCTTCGCCAACGCCCGCTACCTCACCTTCATGCAGACCGAACTCAAACCCCTCATCGACGCCAACTACCGCACCCTCACCGGACCCGACGACACCGGCATCCTCGGCTCCTCCATGGGAGGCCAGGCCTCCATGTGGTTCGGCTGGGACGCCTCCAACATCTTCCGCCGTATCGGCGCCTTCAGCGGCGCGTGGAACGTCAACACCTCCGGCTTCTACAACCGGCTCATGGCCCAGCCGCGGCGCGACCTCCTCATCTACCTCGATTCGGGCGACAGCGGACCCGCCGCCGACAACTTCTGGATCACCGTCAACCTCCGCGACAACCTCATCAATCCCGCCCGCGCCTCGAGCGTCGGCGGCCCCTACGTCCTCGAGCGCGACCTCCGCTACCACTATGGCCCTGGGCAGCAGCACAACGAACCCGCCTGGGCCGCGAGGCTCCCCGAGTGCTACGAGTTCCTCTACCCCGCGACCGAGTCCCCCAACGAACTCGCTGATGAGCCAAGCGCCGCCCCCGCGGATGTCAACGACGACGACGCCCAGGACATCGAAGACCTCTACGCATGGGAGCAGGGCAACCCCGGCCCGGATTCAACGCTCGATGGGGATCGCGATGGCACGGTCGAACCTGTGGAGGACCGCGTGGCCCTTCTTGCGCTGTTGAGAAGCCAGGAACTGGCCGACATCCAGCCAAACTGATCGGCCGAGGCGCACATAGGGCTATCTCCTGCCGCGTGCGAGGCGCTCCGCCTCGACGCGCCGGCACGCGGTCGGCAGATACTCGGCGCACCGGATGATCTCGGCGCGCAGCGCGTCCAGGTCCTTCTTGGCCGAATCGAGCGCCCCTTCCCGCGCGTGTGATTCCACAGCGCGGGCGGCCAGT
>JAGVLZ010000254.1 GCA_020054055.1 Phycisphaerales bacterium | reverse complement strand
CTCTTCCGATCTGCGATCACGCCGCGCACGGGGCGTATGCGTCCGTCGAGCGCGAGTTCGCCCGCGAAGAGATACCGGCGGTGGTCCGGCGCCTCCCAGTGCGGCGCATCGCCCTCATCAGTCTCGTTCAATCTTTGCTGAGGCGGCAAGGCCCGCGTGCGACCGATCACGCCGTTGGCGACGAGCATGCCGATCGCGATGGGGAGTTCGTAGACCGCGCCCTCTTTCTTCACGTCGGCGGGGGCGAGGTTGACGGTGATGCTGTCCCAGGGGAGCGTGTAGCCGCCGTTGACGAGGGCCGCGCGGACGCGCTCGAGCGATTCGCGCACCGCCGCATCCGGCAGTCCCACCAATGTGGGCTGCTTGCGGCCGTCGCCGAGGCCGGCCTCGTCGATATCGACCTCCACCTCGCAGGGAGAGGCGTCGATACCCGTCAGCACAAATGACTGGACGCGTGCCAGCATGGCGGGGACAATGATACCCGAACATGAACCAACCCGTCCAACCCGGGTGGAATCCGCCGTCCGATCGGCTTACACGCTTTTCCGATCGGACGGAATCGTATGTGAAGCATCGGCCGTCCTATCCGACGGCCGCGATCGACGCGATCTTCGCCGGTCTCGCCGAACCCGCAACGCTCCGCGTTCTCGATGTCGGCGCGGGGACGGGCATCTCATCGCGTCTGCTCGCTGATCGGGGGGCGCAGGTGATCGCGCTGGAGCCGAACGAGGCGATGCGGCTGGCCGGGACCGCTGAGCCTCATCCCTGCATCGAGTGGATCGGGAGCACGGGTGAATCCACCGGGCTCGCCCACGATTCGATCGACGTGGTCGCCTGTTTTCAGGCCTTCCACTGGCTCGACGCGGCGAAGGGGCTGGCGGAGTTTCGGCGTGTGTTGCGGCCCGACGGTCGAGTCGCAATCGTCTGGAACGTGCAGGACAAGGCCGACCGATTCACCGCGGAGTATCAGCGGATCATTCTGAAACACGCGACCGACCCTCCCACCTCGCCTTGGTTGCAGGGGTTCGGCAACTTGGTCACATTGCTGACGTCGGAATGGAGCGAGTATCGAGAGTTGGCCTTTCCGAATGAGCAACTGCTCGACCTTCCGGGGCTCATCGGTCGGGCGACCAGCGCTTCCTACTGCCCCAACGCCGGGCCTGGGAGGGAGGCCCTTGAAGGCGACCTTGCCGACCTATTTGGCCGCTGTACCCGTGAAAACCGTGTGAAACTCCGGTATGCGTGCGTGGTCCACATGGCCGCGGCGCGACAGCGGTAAACCGTTTCAGTAGAATCTCGCGGATCGTGGGTCGGCGGGCGATTGGTTCCGCTCTGCCGGCCGGCGCGCACTCTCGCGAAAGGGCTTTGTCATGGCGGGTTTCCAGGTCGATATCACGAGCATCCCGGGCGGATACATCGTCAAGCCCTCCGGCCGCGCGGGGGGACCCGAGAGCGAGCACCTCGAGGCGGAACTCTCCAACCTCTTCAAGCTCAGGCCGCAGATGATCGTGCTGGATTTCTCCGGCCTGGAGTACCTCTCGAGCATGGGCGTCTCGGCGCTCATCCGGCTGCACCACGGCATGAAAGAGATCGGCGGGAAGGTGCGCATGGCCGCGGTGCCGACACCGATCATGTCGCTGCTTCAGTCGGCGCGCCTGGATCACCTCATCCCTGCGTTCGGCACGGTCGAGGCGGCGCAGAAATAAGAAACAAGGCCGCCCCATCGCGAGGCGGCCTGCGTTTGATGCTCAGGTCGAAAGCGCGATCCGTTCACCGACGGCGACGACGGCCGGCCAGCAGCCCGGCCGCGCCGATGACACCCCCGGTTCCCGGCGCCGGGATGAGTTCCGCGGTGAAGAGGAAGTCGCTGTCCGGGATGTGCATCTGCGCCGGGAAGTCATGGACGAGCCATCCCCAGCCCGAGATGCCGGGATGGCCGCGGTGGCCGGCGTCGTCGTCTTCATCGCCGAGGCGGAAGGAAAAATCTCCGCCGTTGCCGCGCTTATCGACCAGGCTCACGACCGGGCCGACGGGGGGCTGGATGAACCCGCTGTTGCTCATGTTCGGCCCATTGACCCACACATCGTCGTCACCCGGCACGGCGGCGACGCCGATGAGGTAGGAGAAGTCGATCGTGTACAGGCCCGTCGTCGGTTCCACGGCGTACGCGCCGCCGATGTCCCGTCCGCCCCACACCTGGCCGAAGATGCGGATCGTGGAGCCGTCGTAGGTCATCTTCATGTCCGACGCCGGATCGTCGAAGTTGAAGGTGAAGATGTCGTGGTTGGCGGTGACATCGAAGAGTTCATCGAGGCGCATGCCGTATTGCGGCGGGCGGGCGCTTCCGTCCGGGTGATTGTTGAGTTGGTAGAGGCCCGGGTTGATGATCGCGCCGGAGGCGTCGAACGCCGCCAAAAGCCCGATAGCCCCGAGTGAAAGGACAGACCTGCCAAGGATTCGACGTGTCATCTGCTTCCCTCTCCGGCAAAGCCGGAACAAATTATCGCCCCCAAACGGGGTAAGCCAATGCGACTAATCTGTCACAGGCCGAGAAAAGGGCAAGCGATTTCGATGATTAATTGAGAACCAGACTGATATTTTCGGATGCAAGATACCCAGATTAACGCGCCGATAACTCGCCACCTCAATCGCAGGGGATGAGGAAGTTCGTCAGCACGCTCGTGATGTCCGCGAAGTTCACCGAGCCATTCAGGTTCGCGTCGCCCTGCGCATTGCTTGGCGGCACGACCGGGCAGGGGTAGTTCGCCAGGAAGAAAGTCAGAACTGTGGTGACGTCGGCGAAGTTGACGACGCCGTCGCGGTTGGCGTCGCCCAGGCAGTCGCATGCGTCGCCCACG
Source organism: Phycisphaerales bacterium (assembly GCA_020054055.1). Classification (GTDB taxonomy): domain Bacteria; phylum Planctomycetota; class Phycisphaerae; order Phycisphaerales; family UBA1924; genus JAEUIV01. The sequence goes on along the minus strand of JAGVLZ010000254.1, from coordinate 12,323 downwards.
CCGTCCGGCGCGGGGCATGAGGCGCTGCCGACGGTGTCCTGCTGGCCCGGGTTCGGGATCCTCGGGCAGTTGTCGCAGGCGTTGCCGATGCCGTCCTCGTCCTGATCTTCCTGAGCGGGGTTGGCGACGAGCGGGCAGTTGTCTGTTTCGTTCGGATCGCCGTCGTTGTCTGCGTCGGGATCGCAGGCATCGCCCATCCCATCGTCGTCGGCGTCTTCCTGTCCGGGGTTCGGGTCATCGGGGCAGTTGTCTTTCGAGTCGGGGACGCCATCCTTGTCGGAGTCGTCCTCGCCGAAGTCGCAGGCGTCGCCGGCGCCGTCCTTGTCGGCGTCTTCCTGGCCCGGGTTGAAATCGTCAGGGCAGTTATCGATCTCGTTGACGACGCCGTCGCCGTCGATGTCGGGGTCGCAGGCATCGCCCATGTCGTCCTTGTCGAGGTCTTCCTGTCCGGCGTTCGGCGTCATGGGGCAGTTGTCCTGGCCGTTGGGGACGCCGTCGCCGTCGATGTCGTCGTCGCAGGCGTCGCCGAACTCGTCGTTGTCCTGATTCTCCTGGCCGGCGTTGGTCGTCTCCGGGCAGTTGTCGATCTTGTTCGGGACGCCGTCGCCGTCGAGATCGTTCTCGCACGCGTCGCCGGTGCCGTCCTTATCCTTGTCCTCTTGTCCAGGGTTGAACACGGTCGGGCAGTTATCGATGGCGTTGAGGATTCCGTCGCCGTCACGGTCCGGGTCGCAGATGTCGCCGAGGCCGTCCTTGTCCTGGTCCTGCTGGCCTGGGTTGGCGTTGCCGGGGCAGTTGTCCTGGCCGTTCGGGACGCCATCGTCGTCGATGTCGGGGTCGCACGAATCGCCGAGCGAATCTCCGTCGAGGTTTGACTGTCCCGGGTTCGGAACGGTCGGGCAGTTGTCGCCGGCGTTCGGGATGCCGTCGCCGTCGATGTCAGGGTCGCAGGCGTCGCCGAGGCCGTCGTTGTCCTGATCTTCCTGACCGGGGTTCTGGACGGATGGGCAGTTGTCGGTGCCGTCGTCGATGCCGTCGCCGTCGGAGTCGATGTTGGCATCGCATGCGTCGCCGATGTTGTCCATGTCCACGTCTTCCTGACCGGGGTTGAAGACGTTGGGGCAGTTGTCCACTTTGTCGTCGACGCCGTCGCCGTCGCGGTCTGGGTCGCAGGCATCGCCGAGGCCGTCGCCGTCCTGATTCTGCTGGCCCGCGTTGGGGGTGAGCGGACAGTTGTCGGACACGTCGGGGACGCCGTCGTTGTCGTCGTCGGCGTCGCAAGCGTCTCCCTCTTCGTCGTTGTCGAAGTTTTCCTGGAATGGATTGAACGTGGTCGGGCAGTTGTCCTGGGCGTTGGGGACCTTGTCGTTGTCGAGGTCGCCATCGCAGGCGTCACCATCGCCGTCGTCGTCCAGGTCTTCTTGACCTGGATTCGGCGTGAAGGGGCAGTTGTCGTCCTTGTTGTCGGCGCCATCGCCGTCGATGTCGGGGTCGCAGGCGTCGCCCAGGCTGTCCTGGTCGAGGTCTTCCTGCTGCGGATTGAAGTTGGATGGGCAGTTATCGACGCTGTCGCCGACGCCGTCGCCGTCGGTGTCGAGGATGTTGACGTTGACGAAGACGGGATCGGAGAGCACGCCCAGGCCGCAGGCGTCGGTGACGAGCACGCGGTATTCGCCCTCGTCGTTGAGTTCGAGCGGGTCGATGTCGAGCGTTCCGGTGTCGGGATCGAGTTCGACGCGGCCGCCGTCGGGGAAGATGGTGTTGCCATCGCGCCGCCACTCGTAGAAGAGGGGCGAGTTGCCGGAGGCGCCGACGGTGATGGCGATGTGGCTTCCCTCGACGAAGCCGCCGCGAGATTGGATGCTGGGCTGCTCGTCGATGGAGGGGGGGACCTCCGGGACGAAACCCAGGTTCACGACGACGACGGCGGTGTTGTCCGCGGCGTTGCTGACGGCGAGGTCGGCGCGATCGTCCTGATCGAGGTCCGCGAGGGCGGTTCCGGTCGCGCCCATGCCGACGGGCAATGTGAGGGAAGGCTGGAAAACGCCGTTGCCGTTGTTGATGAGGATGTGGGCTGTGCCGTTGGTTTCGCTGGCGACGACGAGGTCGGTATCGAAGTCGGCCTCGATGCGGCCGGCGGAGATGCCGATGAGGCCCGGGGCGACGAAGAGTTCCTGCGTGCGGGTGAAGGTCGCGGAGGCGAAGTTGTCGTTGCGCAGGATCGAGACGGTACCCGAGCCGAAGCAGGCGACGGCGATGTCGAGGTCCGGGGCGCTGCGTGCATTGACGCTGAAATCGAGGCTGGTCAGCGCGAGCGAGACCGGCACGTCTCCCGTTTCCGTCGTGTCCCCCATCGTGTAGTTGCCCGCGCCATCGTTGAGGTAGACGACGACCATGTCTTCCGCCCGGACGATGACGACGATGTCCTGGTCGCCGTCGAAGTCGAGGTCGCCGAGGGCGATGTCCTGGTGCGAGTCGGCCGCGGAGACCGGGGATTGGAGGGCGAAGGCGCCGCCTCCTGTGTTGTAGAGGCGTGAGATCCCGCCTTCGTTGTCGTTGGCGACGACGATGTCGGGGAGGCCGGCGCCGTTGACGTTTCCCACGGCGAGTGCGATCGGGCCGTCGCCGGCGGCGTAGAGGACCTGCGGGGCGAAGCGGCCGTTCACCGCGTTCGTGCCGTTGTTGAGGAGCACCGAGATGTTGTCCGACTGTCGGTTGGCGACGATCAGGTCCATGCGCCCGTCGCCGTTGGCGTCGGCGATGGCCACATCGCGCGGATCGACGCCTGCGGTGTAGCGTTCCTCTTCGCCGTACCGTCCGCCGCCGGCGTTGATGAGGACCGAGAGGTCGTCGCTGGCGAAGTTGACGGTGACGAGGTCGGGCATCGAATCGCCGTTGAGGTCGCCGAAGGCGATGGCGCGCGGCTCGACCCCTGCTTCATAAATGGTGAAGGAGGCGAAGCGTCCGCCTTCGACGGGCGAGGGCTTATTGCGGAGGATCGAGACGTTCGCATCCTCGGAGTTCACTACGGCGAGGTCGATGTCGCCATCGCCATCGACGTTCGAGGCGACGAGCGCGCGGGGGCCCAGTTCCGTCGGGTAGACCTCCCCCTCGAACTCGCCGCGTTGCGGGACGAACTGGTTGAGGAAGATGGTGACGAAGGAGGCGTCGTAGGAAGCGACGGCGAGGTCGTTCAGCCCGAAACCACTCTGATCCTGAATGCCATCGAAGTCGGCGATGGCGACGGCGATTGGGCCGCCGGCGACGGGGAGTTCCGTGAGGAACTCATACGTCAGCGGCTCTCCGAAGCCTCGAAGGTCGAGCCCCTCGCCGGAAAGAACGACGACCGATTCGAGGCCCGCTGTGACGATGGCGAGGTCGAGTTGGCTGCGATCGTCGAGTTCGCCGATGGCTATGGCGATGGGGTCGGCGCCGGGCTTGAGGATGTTGAGCACCACGGGGTCCTCGAACCCGCCCGCGAAGTCCTCGAAGAGAATGGCGATCGCGTCCTGGCCGCGGAGCGCGACGATGGCCGCGTCGTTATCGTCATCGACGACGATCGCCGAGGGGCTGACCCCCGCTTCGTAGTCATCGGCGTGGTCGAAGGTGCCGTCACCCTCGTTCGAGAGCACGGAGATATTGCCGGCGTTGGAGTTCGCGGTGAGGATGGCGGTGTCGGCGGAGCCGTTGCCGCGGAGGTCGTTGAACTCGATCTCCATCAGGGCGATGGAGATCGGCCCGTCGCCGACGGCGATGGTCTGCGACGGCGCGGCGTTGAACCCGCCCTTGCCGTTGTTCAGGAAGGTGGTGACGCTGTCGCCGAGCAGATTGGCGACCGCGATGTCGGGGGCATTGTCACCGTTGAGAAAGCCCGTGACCACGGCGACGGGCTGGCCGAAGGAGTTGAGGAGGACGGGGTCGGGCAGGTAGGCGCCCTCGCCGACGTTGCGGAGAATCTGAATGGTGTTGTCGAGGGTGTTGCAGACGATGAGGTCTTCATCGCCGTCCTGATCGAGGTCCGATGCGGCGATTGCCTGCGGGCCGAGTCCGACGGGGATCGGCGCGACGGGAAAGAAGGGGCAGCCGACGGGGAGTTGGGCGAGCGCGGGCGCGCCGCCCGAACATGCGAACGCCGCCGCCGCGAGGCGAACCACTACCACCCACCCGCGCGAGTCACGCATCATGGCCGATGTCTCCTCTCCAGGATTCCTGGAAGACGATACGCAGCGGGCGCGGGAGGGATGCCCACGCCCAACCAATGATTCTCGGCTGGAATCGGCCCCGATCGCGTCGGAAGGTCGTAACGCGGAGTCGTTTGGAGTGCGTCAGCCCGCAGGATGTGATTGCGCGGATATCGGACTGAGTTGAAATCAGCCTGTGTTGTCGCGCCGCTCAGAATGAGCGCAGGCCGCCAAAGCGGATCGCGTGGTCGTGGAAACACGGTTTGTGTTCGGGATGTAAAAGCCCTCCCCCTACACTGTCGCCATGTCCATCCCCCGCATCGCCATTGTCGGTCGGCCGAATGTCGGCAAATCCTCCCTTATGAACATGCTCGCGGGGGCCAAGGTCTCGATCGTCGATCCCACCCCCGGCGTCACGCGCGACCGCGTCAGTTCCCTCATCGAACTCGCGGGCGAGAAGCCGACCGACCCCGTGAAGATTGTCGAAGTCACCGACACCGGGGGCTACGGCGTCTACACGGCCGAGGGGGCGCGCTTCGATGATGCGGGGGAGGACCTTTCCGCGCTGACGGGGGCGATCGAGGGGCAGATCGCCGCCGCGGTGGAGCGGGCGGACCTGATCCTCTTCGTCGTCGATGCGCAGTCGGGCATCACGGCCCTCGACATGACCATCGGCAAACTGCTGCGCGAGAAACTCCTCGGCGGGCGGAAGGGGTCGCACGCGAAGATTGTCGTCGTCGCCAACAAGGTGGACGACAACAAGTGGGAGGCGGACGCGGTCGAGGCTTCGCGCCTCGGCTTCGGCGAGCCGATGCTCGTGAGCGCGAAGACGAACTTCCGGCGGCGCGACTTCCGCGAGCACCTGTACGAGATTGTTCCCGCGGCGGGGCATGATGCGCCGGCGGGGCCGGGGGGCGGCTACCCCGAGATGCGGATCGCGCTCGTGGGGCGGCGGAACGCGGGGAAGAGCACGTTTGTTAATACGCTTGCGGGGGAGGAGCGGTGCATCGTCAGCGAGATCGCGGGGACGACGCGCGATTCGATCGACGTGCGCTTCGAGATGGACGGCCGCGCGCTCGTCGCGATCGACACGGCCGGCGTCCGCAAGCGGACCAAGTTCGCGGATGCGGTCGAACACTGGGCGTTCCATCGCTGCCTGCTCGCGATCGGGCGGGCGGATGTGGTGCTGATGCTGCTGGATGCGACGCAGGAGATCAGCGGCGTGGACAAGCGGCTGGGGGCGCGCGTGCTGGAGGAGAACAAGCCGTGCGCGATCGTGGTGACGAAGTGGGATCTTGTCGAGGGGCGGAAGAACCGCAAGGGGCAGATCGTCACGGCCGAGGATTACGCGAAGTACATCGAGGACGAACTGAAGGGGATGACGATGTGCCCCATCGTCTTCACGTCGAGCGTGAAGAGCATGGGGCTGAAGGAAGCCGTCTCTGTCGCGTTCGACCTCTTCGAGCAGGCGGGGCAGCGCGTGCCCACGGCGAAACTGAACGAGATCGTGCGGAAGATCCTTTCGGATCGGGGGCCATCGTCGCGGCTGGGTTCGCAGGCGAAGATTTTGTATGTCGCGCAGGTCGGCGTCCTGCCGCCGACGATCGTGATGGTGGTGAACCACGCGGAGATGTTCACGGGTCAGTACGAGCGGTACCTGATGAACCGTCTGCACGAGGAGTTGCCGTTCGGCGAGGTGCCGATCCGTCTCATCATCCGCGAGCGTCAGCGCGTCGAGTTGAGCGAGTTGAAGAGCGGGCGGCATCGCGAAGCGGTGGACGATGCGCGGCCGGTGCCGGAGTTTGATCCGGTGAAGCGGAAGAAGCACAAGTGGTTGAAGGAAGAGGAAAAGGAAGCGGCCGGCGCGGGTGGCGCGCTGGAGTTTGTGGATGATGCCGACGGCGACCTGCCGGATCTTGGGGGGATGGAGGAGTGGGAAGGGGATGATGAGAAGGAAGAATGAGTCTTGTTTTGCAGGCTGAAGCGGGCAATGCGGTCGTTTTCTCGGGTGCCATCTATGAGCAGGCCTCCTTCCAGCGATTTGGGGCGCGCCGAGTACGCACTCGGCGTAACCTCGCCATAATCCTGACAGGAGGCCTGCTCATAGATGGCACCCGCACCCGAGGGAAATGGACTTCCCTGGCCGTGCCACCCGCCCGAGATCGATCGTGAGATTGACCGCCTCGATTCTCAGAACCCGCGATAGCAATCGACATGCCCCGATTTGAACTGACGCCGAGGGCCCACTCCGGGGAAGGTGGCTGCACAGAAGCAAGCCTGGCGTGGTGAGTAGAAGTAACCGACATCGATACTTGCACCCTTGCAGGGCGCCAAGATGGTTGATGTGTGCATGTACCGGGGGCGGCGCTCGCCTAGGAGGCTTCGCTCTGCCCCCGGCTACGAACTTTCAGGCCTTCAGCCTGCCGGCACAAACGCCACGCCTTTTCGTGTTCGCACGGCTTGCCCTGCGGGACAAGCCGTGGCACCCGCAGGAGAGAACATCACGCGTGCTGCTTCGCGGCGGCCGTGCCCACCGGCGCGCGGCCGACGGAGTAGTACACGAAGCCGGCGCGTTCCATGTGCTCGGTCTTGTAGAGGTTGCGGCCGTCGAAGATGACCGGCGATGCGAGCAGCGCCTTCATCTTCTGGAAGTCGGGCTGCTTGTACTCGTCCCAGTCGGTGGCGATGACCAGGGCGCTCGCGCCGCGGCAGGTTTCGTAGAGGCCGTCGGAGATCTCGAAGGCGCCGGGGTTTTCTTTTTCGACGTTCTCGGCGGCGACAGGGTCGAAGGCGCGGACCTTGGCTCCGGCGGCCCTGGCCCACTTCATCATGTCGATGGCGGGGGCCTCGCGGATGTCATCCGTGTTGGGCTTGAAGGCCATGCCCCAGAAGGCGATCGTCTTGCCGTTCAACCCGCCCTCGCCCGCGAAATGCTGCTCGATCTTGTCGTAGAAGCGCTTGCGCTGGCGCTGGTTCACATCGTGGACGGCTTGCGAGAGTTGGGTGGGGATGTCGCGCTGGCGGCCCATCATGATGCAGGCGAGGGTGTCCTTGGGGAAGCAGGAGCCGCCGTAGCCGAGGCCGGGGTACAGGAACTGGTTGCCGATGCGCTTGTCGGCGCACATGCCCTCGCGGACGCGGGCGATGTCGGCGCCGTAGGCCTCGCAGAGGTTCGCCATCTCGTTGATAAAGGAGATCTTGGTGGCGAGGAAGTTGTTCGAGGCGTACTTCACCATCTCGGCGCTGAGGACATCCATCACATAGATGGGGTGCCCCTGGCGGACGAAGGGCTCGTAGAGTTCGCGCATCAGGCCGCCGGTGCGCTCATCGTCCACGCCGACGACGACGCGGTCGGGCTTGAGGAAGTCGTTGATCGCGGCGCCTTCCTTCAGGAACTCGGGGTTGTCGGCGACGGAGAAGGGGAGGTTGCCGACGATCTTCTTGATGCGCTCGCGGACGGCGTGGGTGGTGCCGACGGGGACGGTGGACTTGACGACGACGACCTTGGGCTCCGCGCCGGGGCCGGCGGCCTTGATGACGCGGCCGATGTCGTCGGCGGCGGCCCAGACGTACTTCATGTCGGTATCGCCGTTGGCGCCGGTGGGGGTGCCGACGCAGATGAAGACCATCTCGGCGTCGCGGTAGGCCTTGGCGGAGTCGGTGGTGAAGACGAGGCGGCCCGCTTCCACGTTCTTGGCCATCATCTCGGTGAGGCCGGGCTCGTAGATGGGGCAGCCGCCCTTGTTCAGGAGGTCGATCTTCTTCTGGTCAACGTCGAAGCAGACGACCTCGTTGCCGGTGTTGGCGAAGCAGACGCCCGTGACAAGGCCGACGTATCCGGTTCCGATCATGGTGAGACGCATGGTTCAACTCCGAGTAGGACGAACAACTCACCCGCCCGAGCAGGCAAGTCGGATAGGTTACGCCAAGACTTGTGCGAAAGTTCGACTCAGAGGAGCGCCAAGGCCATGGCAGCCAGGGCGCTCGCCCCGACGATCAGGAATCCCGGGCGCTCCAGGAGTTCTCGCCAGATGTTCGGCCAGGTCCGTGCCGTGAACTCCCCCACAGCCAGCACGTCCGTCCCGATCAGCGACTCGATGCTCCCCGTCTCCACATATACGGGCAGCCCCGAGACTTGCTCGCCCTCGAGCGCGCGTGCCAACCGTTCTCGAACCGCGTTGTCCTTCGCGGTGATGATAAAGCGAATCGCGTCGTTCCGCCTGCCCACACCGGCGCCCACGACACCATCGGCACCGTGCTTCCGAATGAACGCAGCGCCGTCGTGGAGGATAATCCGTTCCGCGTCGCTGAATGTCATCGCAACTTGACTCACGGGCGAACCGCTCCTTGAAGCGCGAACTGGCAGGCGGCGCGTCTGACACTTTCTCAATCGGCTTGGGGCCGGCGAGCAAGTTATCTATTTTGCCAGCGACCGCCTTATTCTACTCCGGTTTTCCGTCGCTGCAAGCGGATCAGCCGAAGCCGACCCGACAAATGTGCATTATCGGTGTGATTCCCCGCCCCCGAGTCGATCTTAGCGCCTTTGCCGATCTGCGGAAGGATTCGTTCGATCGGGATGGCGAGTCCAAACCAACCGATCTGTTCCGTCTTCAAACGCGCGACGAGCAGCCCGAGCGGGCGAGCCGGGAACTCGGGCTCGGCCATGGTCAGCACGAGCGCGCCCGAGTCCCCGCCCGCGCAGAAATCCGTCTCATTCGAGTAGTCAGACTTGATGACGATGAGCGGTGGCTCAAACTCGAGTTGATCGACTTTGAGTCTGGCGTAGGCCTCGCACGACGCGCCTCCAACCATGCGCGGGGTCTTGGCGCCCACGGCTCGAACCGCCTTGGCGTGGTCGTGAACCATCACCCCATGAACGAAGCGAAGGTCCTTCATCGGGAATGGTTCGTCACATATTGGCTCGAACTCCCGGGGGAATGACGAGCCGATGCGAGCGCCGAAGCGCGGCTTGACGATGGCGCAGTCAAGCGCGTTCATGACTTCCCGTTTCAATGGTTCGAACGATCCAATCACGCGCTCCGGCCGAAGCCGCGGGACGTCGAACCGTCTGACCCGTTGGCCCGGCTCGGCACCTTCGAGCACATGCGCGGCGGTCAGGATGAATCGTTCTCGGCCTTGTCGGACGATGCAGCCGAAGGTGCCGTAGCCACTCCCTCCGTCAAGGACGATCCCGTCTCCAGGCAGCATGCGGCGAGAAAACAGCCCAAGCAACCACGACAGCAATAGTGGTAGGAACAGGAGTGCGAGCGCCCACGAGTTCATGTTGCGACTCCGGATCGGTGGGGCACCCGGAGGCCGGGTCGCCACGGACAGAATGTAGCACATCGATCGCTCAGTGCCGCGGGCGCATCGCACCATCGACTCGCGCTTCGCACCGACTCGTTAGTAGTTCGGCGTGGGGGCGCGGTAGTGGCTCATGTCGATCGACCTGAACCACTCGATGGTCTTTTTGAGTCCCTCGCGGAGGGGCACCTTCGGTTCCCAGCCGCCGAGGCGTTTCTTCGCGAGGGTGATGTCGGGCTGGCGCTGCTTGGGATCGTCGGCGGGGAGGGGGCGGTTGACGAGGCGCGACTTGGAGCCGGTCATCTCGATGGTGAGTTCGGCGAGTTGCTTGATGGTGAACTCGCCGGGGTTGCCGACGTTGACCGGGCCGATGAAATCGTCCGGGGCGTTCATCATGCGGATGATGCCCTCGACGAGGTCGTCGCGGTAGCAGAAGGAGCGGGTCTGGGCGCCGTCGCCGAAGATGGTGATGTCCTCGCCCGCGAGGGCCTGGCGGATGAAGTTGCTGACGACGCGGCCGTCGTAGGGGTGCATGCGCGGGCCGTAGGTGTTGAAGATGCGGACGATGCGGATATTCACCTTGTTCGAGCGGTGATAGTCCATGAAGAGGGTCTCGGCGGCGCGTTTGCCCTCGTCGTAGCAGGCGCGCGGGCCGAGGGTGTTGACGGAGCCCTTGTAGGACTCGGGCTGCGGGTGGACCTCCGGGTCGCCGTAGATCTCGCTGGTCGAGGCTTGGAGGACTTTCGCCTTGCAGCGTTTGGCCATGCCGAGCACGTTGATCGCGCCGAGGACGGAGGTCTTCATGGTCTTGATCGGGTTGTACTGGTAGTGGCCTGGGGCGGCGGGGCAGGCGAGGTTGTAGATCTCGTCGGCCTCGAGCCAGTAGGGAAGGGTGATGTCGTGGCGGACGAGCTCGAAGTTGCGCTTGCCCAGGAGGTGGTCGACGTTGGACTTCTGGCTGGTGAAGAAGTTGTCGAGGCAGATCACGTCATGCCCGTCCGCGACGAGGCGCTCGCAGATGTGCGAGCCGAGGAAGCCGGCGCCGCCGGTGACGAGGATGCGTTTGATCTGCGACAAGCGCGGTACCTTTGCCTGAACAAAACCCTATCGTTCTCGGGGTGGGGCAGGGATTGTATCGACGCGGGGACGGGGCTGGTTCGCGCGAAGGTCCATGAAAACGTTGTGAATCGGGGAGCCGATGGTGAATGTCGCGAACTTCGGGCGATGAAGATGTCGTAAAGGGGCGGTCGGCGGTCTGAAAGCCCGCCCCGCCGTGAGACCAGAATGCCAGACCGACCCAGAGCGCTCATCACCGGGATCACCGGGCAGGACGGGAGTTATCTCGCCGACTTTCTGCTGGAGAAGGGGTACGAGGTCCACGGGATTGTCCGCCGTGCATCATCGTTTAATACGTCGAGGCTGGAGCATGTTTATCAGGATCCTCACGAGGCGAACCGGCGGCTGGTGCTGCACTACGGCGATGTGACGGACGGGAACGTGCTGGCGAAACTGGTGAGGCAGATCGGGCCGCGAGAGGTCTACAACCTCGCGGCCCAGAGCCATGTGCGTGTGTCGTTCGATCAGCCGATCCACACGACGGACGTGGTCGCGACGGGGACGGCGAAACTGCTGGAAGCGGTGCGGAACTTTCAGCAGGAGAGCGGGCGCGAGGTGCGGTTCTTCCAGGCGTCGAGCAGCGAGCAGTACGGGAAGGTGGCCGAGACGCCGCAGCGCGAGACGACGCCGTTCCATCCGCGCTCGCCCTACGCGTGCGCGAAGGCGTATGCGCACTGGATCACGGTGAACTACCGCGAGTCGTACGGGCTGCACGCCTCGTGCGGGATCATGTTCAACCACGAATCGCCGCGGCGGGGCGAGACGTTTGTGACGCGGAAGATCACCCGGGCCGCGGGGCGGATCAAACTGGGCCTGCAGAAGGAGTTGTTCCTGGGCAACCTCGACGCGAAGCGCGATTGGGGATTTGCGGGGGACTATGTTCGGGCGATGTGGATGATGCTCCAGCCGGAGAAGCCCGCGGACTTCGTGATCGCGACGGGGGTCTCGATCAGCGTGCGAGAGTTCGGCGAGATGGTCTTCGGGCACCTGGGGCTGGACTGGAAATCGGTTGTAAAGATCGATCCGCGATACTTCCGCCCGGCGGAGGTGGATGCGCTGCGGGGCGACGCCTCGCGCATCGGCGATGCCCTCGGCTGGACGCCGACGGTGGACGTGAAATCGCTGGCGAGGATGATGGCCGACGCGGACGTTGAACTGGCGCGGCGAGAGAAGACGCTGCGCGACGCGGGGCACGACCTGCCGCGGAATCACGGGCAGATGCACTGAGAATCGCTCACGCGGAGGCGCTGGGAACGCAGAGAAGAAGAAAGAGTTGGCACAGATGACGCAGATGGGCACGGATCAAGACGGGTCGTTTGATGCTTGGCCTGAGCGCGTTCTCGAATCCGGGTCCATCTGTGCCATCGGTGGCTTGCCTTTGCCTGAACTGAACAACGATCGAAGCGTGAGTGTCGAAGGATGAGCAACTCGACTCCCGCACTCGCCGCCGCGACCGCGCGGGGGTTCTTCTGGATGACGCTCATGGGGCTGGCGACGAAGGTTGTCGGCTTCCTGGGGCAGATCGTGCTGGCGCGGGTCCTGCTGCCGGATCATTTCGGGATGATCTCGCTGGCGTTCACCGTGTCGACGTTCGCCGACCTGGTTCAGTCGTACGGGCTGCGCGAGGTGCTGGTGCGCCGGCGGGCCCGGCTGAAGATCTGGTCCGGGCCGGCGATGTGGCTGAGTCTGTATACGGGGCTCGCGGCGGGGATCGCGATGGCG
>JAGVLZ010000027.1 GCA_020054055.1 Phycisphaerales bacterium | reverse complement strand
GTCGTGCCCCCGTGGGCCGCCCGGGCCCGGCCTCCACGATCCTCCCCGGCCACCCGGTGGAGCGGGTCCTTGGCGCTTGAATGGCTTTCGTGGCTCGTTCACGGTTGGAGTGTAGTGGTGCGCTGGGGAATGTGCCGTTGCCCCGCTGCCCGATCAATCGTGCCGCAGGGCGACGATCGGGTCCTGCTGGGCTGCTTTGAGCGCGGGGTAGATGCCGAAGACCAGACCCGTGGCGGTCGCGACGGAGAACGAGAGGAGGATCGACCAAGTGGTGAGTTGCGTTCGGACGGTGGCGTCCGGGAAGAACGAAGAAGCGCTGACGCCGAGTCCGAGCGAGATGACCACTCCCAGGAAGACGCCGATGAGTCCGCCCATGGCGCTGAGGACGCCGGTCTCGACGAGGAACTGCCAGACGATGTGGCGTTGGGTGGCGCCGAGCGCCCGGCGGATGCCGATCTCTCTGGTGCGCTCGGTCACGGAGGCGAGCATGATGTTCATGATGCCGATGCCGCCGACGAGCAGCGAGATGCCGGCGATGGCGCCGAGGACGATCTGCCAGGTGAGCGCGGTCTTTCGCGCGTTCTCCAGGAGTTCGTAGGGGATGATCATCTGGACGTCCTTCAACCCCATCTGCCGGACTTCCATGATCCTTTTGAGCATCGCGGCGTCGAGCATCACTTCGTCGCGCGAGCGCGAACCGAAATAGATCTCGCGGAGTTCGACCTCCTCCGCGGAGAAGGTGCCCGAGCCGCGGCGCATGACGAGGTCGCCGAAGCGAGCGCGGGCGGTGGTGATGGGGATGTGGGCATCGTGGTTCAGGTCTCGGCCCACGAGTGCGGCCCCGGCCCCGCCCGCGAGGCCCACCGGGGCGAGGATGCCCACGACGGTGAAGACCTTGTCGTCGATGCGAACCGTGTTCATCAGCGGGTCATCGAAGGGAAAGAGTTTCTTGGCGAGTTCGGCGCCGAGCACGACGACGTGTTGCTGGTCGTCGAGGTCCGCCTGCATCAGGTATCGCCCGCGACCGAGGCGCAGATTTGCGACTACCCGGAAGTCGGGAGTGGTGCCGAAAGCCTGGCTCTGGACGCGGTAAGTGTCCTTGAGCATCTGCGAGCCGACGTCTTTCAGTGGGACGACGACATCCGCTTCCGGGAAGTGATGGCGGATGGTTTCGAGGTCCGCGCGTTTCAGGCCGAAGCGTGCGACGCGGCCGCGCTGCTGCCCGCTCTGCTGCTGGATTGTCTGCGGCGGGTTGGTGGAGCGCAAAATGATGTTTTTGGCTCCGAGTTGCTCGAGTTGTTCGAGGGCGGCTCGCTTCGATCCCTCTCCGATGCTGACCATGGTGATGACGGCGGTGACGCCCAGGATGATCCCGAGTGCAGTGAGCACCGAACGCAGGATGTGCAGCCGGAGGTTGGTGAGGCCGAGTCGGATGGTTTCGAGGATGAAGGTCATGGCGCGCCTGCCCACAGGATAGTGGGGCGGGACTCAACCCGGCTGGAAGCACGCGCGGCAGCGAGCCTGATACGACTCCGCTCCGCCGACGACGATGGGTGCGTCGGAGGTGAACATCCGCTGCGAATGGATCGCCGCCCCGCCGCAGACGGCGCAGATCGACGTGAGTTTCGTGACTTCGTCGGCTTCGCACAGAAGGGTTGGGAACGGCTCGAAGGGCAGCCCGCGGTGATCGCGTTCAACGCCCGCGACGATCAGCCGCGCGCCGCGCGCGATGAGCGTTCGCACCGGCGCGATCAGGGGTGAGCCGAAGAAGTGCGCCTCGTCCAGTCCGATGACGAGTTGATCGGGGGCGACGCCCGTCGGGAGCGCGGCGAGCAGCCCCGAGGAATCGGGGAGCGGTTCGGCGTCGAGCACGTCGCCGGGGTGAGTGCGGATCGACGATTCGCCCGAACGAGTATCCGAGGTCGGCTTGAAGGCGACAGCGGTCATCCCGGCGTTCTGCCCTTCGCGGAGTCGGCGGATCAGTTCCGTCGATTTTCCCGCGAACATCGGGCCGCAGATGATCTCGAGGCGTCCGGGCATGGTGTCTGTTTCGGAAGGGTGTCTGGCGCATCCTATTCGAGATGCGTCACCGGGGCGTTCGGTCGTGATTTTCCGAGGCGGGGCGGCGGACGCTCCGGCCAGGGCGTGGCGTGTGCGTCATGCCGCGACGGCCCGGAACTCCGGCTTGGCGCGGAGCATGGCCTCGATCTCGGAGGCCGGGACGGGGCGGGAGAAGAGGTAGCCCTGGGCGAGGTCGCACTCCAACGCCTGGAGTTGGGCGAGGTGTTCGGGAGTCTCGACTCCTTCCGCGATGACCACCGAACCCAGGTTGTGCGCGAGCGTGATGATGGAATGGACGACGGCGGCGTAGTCCCGGTTTGACTGGTGGGTCTGCACGAAAGCGCGGTCGATCTTCAGCACGTCGATCGGGAAGCGATGGAGGCACGAGAGCGAAGAGTAGCCCGTTCCGAAATCGTCCATCATGATCTTGAACCCGCGTGCCCGAAGGTCGGTCAGGATTCCCATGGCGGCCTCTTGGTGCTGCATCACGGCCGACTCGGTGATCTCAAACGCGACATCTTTGGGGAGCAACCCCCATCGCTCGACCACCGAGGCGATCGATCCGGGCAGCCCGGGATCGGCGAGTTGGCGGCGCGAGACATTGACGCTGACATAAATGCCCGCGGCGATGGGGAAGTCGCGCCGCCATCCTTGCAGCGTCTGGGACACAATGTTCAGGGTCCAGCCGGAGATTGCGTTGATGATCCCCGACTCCTCGGCGATCGGGATGAAGGCGTCGGGGGGCACGCTGCCGAGCGTCGGGTGATTCCAGCGGAGGAGGGCCTCGAATCCCTCGATGGCTCCCGACTCGATGTTGACGATCGGTTGGTAGACGACGGCGAGTTCGCCTCGTGCGGCGGCGCCGCGGAGGTCGGCCTCGAGGTTCATCCGGTTGAGCACGGCGGTGTGCATGGGGGCATCGAAGAGGGCGCATCGACCCTTTCCGGAGTATTTCGCCTGGTACATGGCGGTGTCCGCGTCGCGCAGGAGTTCCTCGGGCGTTTGCCCGTTGCCGCCGGCGATGGCGATGCCGATGCTTGCGCTGAGGCTGAGTTCGCGCCCTTCGTGAACATAGGGAGCGCTCAGAGCCTGGAGCACGCGGTCGGCCGTCCTGAGAGCCTCGGAGGCGTTGCTGACGTCCTGGAGGAGTACGACGAACTCATCGCCTCCCAGTCGGGCCGCGAGCGAATCCATCGGGCGGCCGACGGTGTCCGTCGTTCGCACCACTTCCGCGAGTCGTCGGGCGGCTTCGATCAGGACGGCGTCTCCCGCGCGATGGCCCAGGCTGTCGTTCACGATCTTGAAGTTGTCGAGGTCGAGGTACATGACCGCGCTGACCTCGGCGGGGTGGCGTTGCTGCCTCTCGATGCATTGGCCGAGGCGATCGAGAAGGAGCGCACGGTTGGGCAGAGAGGTCAGTTGGTCGTGGAGCGCGACGTGGCGGAGGCGCTCCTCGGCCCGCTCGCGTTCGTGGAGTTCGAGGGAGAGTTGCTCGTTCGCGCCTTCGAGGGCCTTGACCTGGAGTTGGGCGATGGCCCATCGGTGGCAGAGCGATTCGGCCATCTGCCAGACTTCCGTGGCGTCGAAGGGCTTGCGGAGCAGGAGCAACTGGTCACGCCGGGGCAGTCGGCTCAGCACGTCCGACCACTCGTAGTCGCTGTACGCCGAGCAGATCACGACGAGGACGCTCGGGTCCGCCTGCCACAGGTGCTCGATCGTCTCGACGCCGTCCCATCCCGGTGGCATGCGCATGTCCACGAAGACGACGGCGTACGGCTTCCCCGAATCGAGAGCGCTCCGAAGTTTCTCGAGCGCCTCCTTCCCCTGGAGCGCTTGATCCACCTCGAACGACTCCATTGCGCGTGGGCCGGCCTTTGCCGGCGCGCCGAAGATGGACGCTTCGAGCGCGCCGATGCCCGGGTCCGGTTGCGACTGGCAGAGTGCGCGCCGGTAGTCCTCGTGGATCGACGTGTTGTCGTCAACGGTGAGCACCCGACGGTTGATGGGCAGGGAGGTGTTGCTCATGCGGCGATCCGCGCCTCATCGCGCCGGATCGGCACGCGCACTCGGAAGGTCGCCCCCTCGCCGGGGCCTCGGCTCTCACCTGTGATCTCTCCACCCATCTGCCTGGCCGAGATGGCGCAGAAATGCAGCCCGACGCCGTGCCCGCCCTCCCGGGTGGTGAAGCCCTGTTGAAAGAGGCGTGCGTTCGTTGCGGGATCGAAGCCGACGCCCTGGTCCCGCACTTCCACCCAGAACGACTGCTCGTCGCCTCGAACTCCGACATGGATCACGCGGTTCTCCGGCGCGACCGGCTTGACGGCATCCAGGGCGTTGGTGAGCAGATTCACGACGACCTGTTGCAAGCGCGAGCGATCCACCAGCGTTCGGATCGGGGAGGGGAGGTCGAGTTCGAGTCGCACGCCGTGGCGCTCGCACGAGGCGCGGACGACCGTGGTGGCGCTGCGGACCACCTCGACGGCGTCGGCGGCCTCGATGACTTCGGTCGCCCCCGCGTTGCACTGCTGAGACCCGATGATCTCGACAATCTGGTTGATGCTCTCCGAGAGGCGCGTCACGTCTCGCGTCAAGGCGGATTGGTCGACGCCGACCGCCTCGCTGAGTTTGTCAAGGTATTCCGGTAGTTGCTTTCCCCGCGGGTCGGATTCGATGAACCGGGCCAGGTCGTGCTTGTGCTCGCGCATGAGTTCGGCGACCTTGGTCAGTCCGGCGGCGCGCGAACCGGAAACCGACTGCTTGACGCCGTGCATGCTGATGACCACGCTGTTCAGCACGTTTCCGACGTTGTGCAGGACTCCGGCGGTGACTTCGGCGGCCCCGGCGTGGCGTGACGCATCGGCCAGGGAGGCCTGGGCCTGGGCGAGGCGTTCGGTCATCAGGTCGAACGCCCGGGCCAGCACGCCGATCTCGTCCGATCGGTCGAGCGAGATGCGTGCGGTCAGGTCTCCCGTGGTTCCGACCTTGTGGGCGTGGTGCGTGAGGCGCGCGAGCGGGTGGATGACGATCCGCTGGAGCGCGAGCATGAGCACCAGCAGCACGAACCCGCCGCCGACGACAAGAGTGAGCAAGGCCGCGGAGGTGGCGTTCTGGCCGTGGCGCGTAATCGCCCGATCGACGCCGGCGCGGAAGACGATGGAGTCTCCCGGAGTGAGACAGTCGAGCGTGCGGTAGACGCTGAGTTTGCTCGGGTTCTCGGGATCGGGGTGGATCAGTTGTTCGGGGCTCGCCGCGGCGAAGTCCGCGGGCGCGTCCGCGGGGAGCGGGTCGTGATTGCTCCAGACGTTGAAATCCACGTCGGTCTGGGCTCGTAGTTGCGTGAGCATCGACTCGTTTATGTACCGGCTCATTATGAAGCGGCCGCGACGCTCGCCTTGCGCGTCCGTGGTGGTGATGGGGCGGGAGGCGACGAGCATCGGGCCGCGCTCGGTGAGCAGGATGCCGTTGATGTACCCCTTGGGATGGTTCGTCCGGATGAGTGGGTGATCGGCGGGGAACTCATCGCGCGGGAACTCGGGGAGTTCGACCTGTTCGAGTGTTTCGAGGTCGAGGCGGGTCATCCAGACGACTCGGTTGTTGACATCGAGGATGACCATGACCGGCAGGTTGGCCCGCTGGAAGTACTCGGTCGTGGCCAGGTTGGCCTGATGGAAGCCTTCGTTCCGGTCCACCACATACTGGTGCAGGTCGTCCCAGTCCGACCACTCCAGGCAGACGCTGTTGAGGTGGTCGATCTCGCGCTCGACGGCTTGCACGCACCGGTTCCCGTTCTTGAGCGCCTCCTCGTATTCGAGAGACTGGAAACTCGGCGCTAACACGAAATGGCGAACCCCGAGGCTCACGATCAGCAGGGCAACGAAGACGCAGGTCAGAACGAGCGTGTTCTTCGTTCGGATGTTCATGGCGCGCGGGGTCCTTCACCGGCGGGGCGGCAGGACGAGGCCGGTGAGGAGTCATCGGGTGCCGCGTGCGTCAACGTGAGTGGTCGCGCGCCGCCGGAGCGTTATCCGGACGGCGCGATGGGCAACGCCGGGCACTCCCCCCCGATCCAATGCTGGCCGTCGCGCGTCGGACGCCTCGCGATGCTGGAAAAACGGTAGGGGCGAGATTCGAACTCGCGTTGAGCATAAGCCCAAACCAGATTTCAAGTCTGGCGCCTTCAACCGCTCGGCCACCCTACCTTTGCGGTCACAATACTAGCAATCTCAGTGAACGCCGAGATAAGCCTTGCGGACATTGTCGTCGGCGGCGAGTTTTTTCGCGTCGCCTTCGAGGGCGATCTCTCCGACTTCGAGGACGTAGGCGTGGTGAGCGACTTTGAGAGCCGCGTTGGCGTTCTGTTCGACGAGGAGGATCGTTGTTCCCCGCTCGTTGATCTCGCGGATGATGCGGAAGATGGTCTGGCAGACCTGCGGCGCGAGGCCGAGGCTCGGCTCGTCGAGAAGCAGGAGTCGCGGGCGAGCGATGAGCGCCCGGGCGATCGCGAGCATCTGCTGCTCGCCGCCTGAGAGGGTGCCGGCGCTCTGCGACAGTCGCTCTTGAAGTCGCGGGAAGAGGGCGAGCGCGCGGTCCCAGTCCTCGCGGATGCCCGCTGCGTCTCGGCGCATCGTCGCGCCGAGGAGCAGGTTCTCTTCGACGGTCATGTTGGCGAAGATGCCGCGGCCTTCGGGCGCCTGCACGATGCCGAGGCGGACGATCTCGTGCGGCGGCGCTCGCCCGATGGGTTTCCCCTCAAAGAGGATGCTCCCGGAGGCGGCACGGACGATGCCGGAGATGGCGCGGAGCGTGGTACTCTTGCCCGCGCCGTTGCTGCCGACAAGGGTGACGATGCGACCGCGCTCGACACGCAGGCTGATGCCGTGGAGCGCGCGGATGGCGCCGTAGTTGACGACGAGGTCGCGGATTACGAGCATCAGCGGCCTCCCTTG
Source organism: Phycisphaerales bacterium (assembly GCA_020054055.1). Classification (GTDB taxonomy): domain Bacteria; phylum Planctomycetota; class Phycisphaerae; order Phycisphaerales; family UBA1924; genus JAEUIV01. Next base: position 7,956 of record JAGVLZ010000027.1, on the reverse strand, counting down.
GCGTGGTTGGCGTCGATATCGCAGTCCGATTCCGCCCCCAGATACGCCGCGATCACCGCCGGATTCGATTGCAACTCACTCGGTGTTCCCTCCGCGATGGTCTTCCCATAATCGAGGACGGTGATGCGCTCACAGATGTCCATCACCACCCCCATGTCGTGCTCGATGAGGAGGATCGTGGCATCGAACTCTTTGCGGAGGCGCTGGATGAGTGCGCGGAGCGCGATCTTCTCCTGCGAGTTCATTCCCGCGGCGGGTTCGTCGAGGAGCAGAACTCTCGGCTCGGTCGCGAGCGCTCGTGCAATCTCCAGTTTGCGCTGGTCGCCGTAGGGGAGGTTCCTGGCTTGCTCGCCGGCGCGGGAAAGGAGTCCCACGACATCCAGCAATCGACGGGCGCTCGCTTCGATCGCACGTTCCTCGCCCCGGTGATAGGGGGTGCGGAAGATGGACCGGAAGACGCCGTGCTGGGAGCGAACGTGGCACCCGAGCCGGACGTTGTCGAGGACGGAGAGTTCGCCGAAGAGACGGATGTTCTGGAAGGTGCGCGAGAGTCCGGCGTCGGCGATGCGGAAGGGGCGCAGACCGGTGATGTTGCGGCCTGCGAGCGTGACCGAGCCGGCATCGGGGCGGTACACGCCGGTCAGGAGGTTGAAGACGGTGGTCTTGCCGGCGCCGTTCGGGCCGATCAGGCCTCGGAGTGAACCGCGGGGAAGGGTGAGATTGAAATCCTGCACGGCCTTCAGCCCGCCGAAAGACTTGCTGATCGAGCGGACCGCGAGGACGGCGTCGGTGGTCGGGGTCACCTTGAAGTCCCCCCTTTTTTCGCGGGCGCGCGGAGCGATTCCGCGATCCCGCGCCACAGCGAACGATCCCAGATTTCGCGTACGCCGAAGAGCCCTTGCGGCCGGAGGATCATCATCAGGATGAGCGCGAGGGCGAAGAGGATCATGCGGTAATCGCCGAGGTTGTGCCCGGCGGCGGCGGCGGCCCGCGCTCCGAACCCGAGGCCGAGTAATGCAAGGACGATGCACAACCACGCGATCAGCGGGCGCGTCCGGCGACCCGTCGCCGCGGCGAAAACCGTCGCGATGAGCAGGAGCGCCGCAAGCCCCGCGAAGACCGGCCAGACCTTGAGCAATGGCGCCGGGTTGCGGAGGAGTTCGGGGAGGATGGTGACGATGGCGGCGGCGATGGCCGCGCCGGAGATCGAGCCCAGGCCGCCGAGCACCACCATGATGATGATGTCGAAACTCTTGAGGAATCCGAGTTCGCCCGGGTTCAACTGCACGCCGATGCTGTGCGCGAAGAGCCCGCCCGCCACTCCCGCGAAGAACGCGGCGATCACAAAGGCGCGGACCTTGAACTGCGTGGTGTTGACCCCCATCGCCTCGGAGGCGATCTCATCCTCGCGGATCGAGAGGAAGGCCCGGCCAGTGGCGGATTCCTTCAGGCGATAGGCGACCAGCAGGGTGATCCCCACGCCGAGGAAGACCCAGAAGAGGCTTGAATAGAACGGGAGTCCTGAGAAGCCGAGCGCGCCGCCCAAACTGAGAACGATCGGCGTCACCCACTCATCGCTCGGCGTGGTGAACATTTGAGCGATGCCGACGAATGGCCGCTCTTTCATCTCTTCGACGGTGTACAGCACGTCCCCCGTCTGCGATTGGATCAGCACGCGAACGATCTCGCCGAAGCCGAGCGTCACGATCGCGAGGTAATCGCCCTTCAATCGGAGCGAGGGCAGGCCGACGACGTAGCCGCACAGGGCCGCGGCCAGCCCGCCCGCGACGAGCGAAACGGCAAAGAGCGCATCTCCCCGCGTCACGAGTGGCACGTCGCGTCCTTCGATCATCGAAGAGACGAGGCCTCCCGCCATGTCCACGTCGCCGAAGAGGAGCAGCGAGCCGTAGTAGACGATGCCACCCGAGACGTAGCCTCCGACCATCATGAACGCGGCGTGTCCGATGGAGAACTGGCCGGTGAAGCCGTTCACCATCGTGAGCGAGACGGCGAGGATGATGCTCGTGCCGATGTCGAGAAGGACCTTGGCGTAGAAGTCGCCGATGACCGGCTTGGCGAAGAACTGGAGCGTCAGGGCGATGCCGATGCCCGCGACCAATGGCCAGACGGAACGCACCGTCGCGGGGAGCAGCCCCGGCTTCAACTCGATCGCCCTGGCGCGGAGGGTGGACATGCGTCAGACTTTCTCCAGCATCGGGCGGCCGAGGATGCCGCTGGGCCTCACGAGCAGCACGAGGATCAGGAGGGAGAAGACATAGACGTCGCGCATGGCGGCGGAGACGTAGGCCGCGCCGAAGAACTCGAGCAAGCCGATGAGGATTCCGCCGAGCATCGCGCCGCGGATGTTCCCGATCCCGCCTACGACCGCGGCCACGAACGCCTTGAGTCCGAGCAGCACCCACACGGCGGCGGCGGCCTGATTCAGCCCCGGATACTTCTGGCCGTAGAGGAAACCCGCGGCGGCGGCGAGGGCCGCGCCAATGACAAAGGTCACGCTGATGACGCGGTCGACCGGGATGCCCATGAGCGAAGCGGTGGTCGGGTTGTATGACACCGCGCGCATCGAGCGGCCGAACTTTGTCCGATGCACAAGGAAGTCGAGCAGGAACATGAGGGCGATGGCGGTGGCCGCGCCGATCACGTCGACCGGCATGATCTTGACGTTGGCGATCGTCGCGAGCGGCTGATCGGTGGGGAGGAGCGTCGGCATTCGCTGAGGCCGGGTGCCGAACATCTCTTGCAACTGCCCGAGGTTCTGGAGCAGGAGCGAGACGCCGATGGCGGTGATGAGGACATTTAGTCTCGGCGCTTTGCGGAGCGGCTTGTAGGCGAGGCGTTCGAGGACGAAGCCGACAAGGCCGCAGGTGGTCATCGCGCAGAGGAGGATGAGGAGTCCAGAAAAGAGGCCATTGTCTCCCCAAACCTTGACCAGCCCGGCCATCTTGGCGAGGCCGAAGGCGGCCCAGCCCCAGACCGCTACCAGGACCAACACGCCTGCGAATCTCGTCCGATTCAGGACGAACGGGTCGCCTGGATGTCGTCGCTTCCACGCGCCAAACTCGGCTGCGGCGCTCACCGCGGCTGCGGCGGTCGCGGCCCACAGCACCCACAAGATCCACGTCCGCCCGGGGTCGCCCGCCGAGACGTGATCGCCCCAACCGGCCGCGACGGCGACGAGGAAGGAGATCCACGCCCCGAGAACAAAGACATCGCTGTGGGCGAAGTTGATGAACTTCAGGATGCCGTAGACCATCGTGTAGCCGAGCGCGATGAGCGCGTACAGGCTCCCCACGGCGAGGGCATCGATGAGCGTCTGAAGGAACTTCTCCATGAACGGTCGGGGATGGTACTGAACTGCTGGTTTCGGGGGATGTGAGGCCCCGCCCCCCGGATATGCTCACCCTTCCATCATGCCGCCCGCCGATGCCCCCGCCACCCTGCGATTCGATGATGACCTGACGCGAAGGAAGCACGCCGATGCGCTGGCCGCGCTGATCGAGGGGGAGGTCCGCTTCGAGAAGCACGACCGGATGCTCTACGCGACGGACGCGAGCATTTATCAGGTCGAACCGATCGGCGTGGTCATCCCGAAGCACTTCGAGGATGTGAAGCGGATCGTCGAGTATTGCCGCGATCATCGGCTGCCGATCCTGCCGCGGGGCGGCGGGACGAGCCTCGCGGGGCAATGCACGAACCACGCGGTGGTGGTCGATTTCTCGGTTCACTTGACCGATCTGGAGTGGGTCGCCGACGACACAGGGGCGTGCGGCGTCCAACCCGGGATCACCATCGACGATCTGAACGATCAGTTGAAGGAGCACGGCATCTTCTTTGCACCGGACCCCGCCACCGCACGCCAATGCAACATCGGCGGCGCGATCGGGAACAACGCAGCCGGGACGCGATCGATCATGTACGGGCGGACGAGCGAGAGTCTGGAAGCGGTCACGGCGCTGCTGGCGAGCGGCGAGGAATGCACCCTGGCAGAAGGCGCGGGTTCGGATGTTCTGTGGCGCGATTCGAGGATCCCGGATGCGGTGCGGGCGAAACTGAGTTCGCAGACCGCCATCGCCCGCCGACTCGCCGAGGGGATCATCCAAATCTGCGCACGCTACGAGCCCTTCATCCGCGAGCGCTTCCCTAAGACGATCCGGCGCAACGCGGGTTACGCGCTCGACATGATGCTCGAGGACATCGACGAGGCGAAGCGCCGCGGCGTCAGCCCGCTCGAAACGCTCAACCTCGCCGACCTCATCTGCGGCTCCGAAGGCACGCTTGCTGTCGTGACCTTCGCTACGCTAAAACTTCAACCACTCCCCAAGGCGAAAGGACTCGCGGTCATCGGCTTTGACTCGTTGGAGGCGGCGATTGACTGCGTGGTGCCGATGCTCAAACTCAATCCGTCGGCGGTCGAGTTGCTCGACGACACGCTCATCGACCTCGCGCGCAACAACCTCGAATGCGGCGCTTATGTTGATTTGATGCCGCAACCGAGGTCAGGGCGGCTGGAAGCGGTGCTGTACATGGAGTTTTTCTCACACCGGGGTCCGGAGGAGGTGCGGGCTCAGTTCTCAAATCTAAAATCTCAGATCTCAGAATCGACTCCAACCGCCGGCTTTGCCGCATACACCGACGCCGAGTCGATGGCCAACGCGCTCAAACTACGCAAGGCCGGTGAACCGCTCTTGCACGGCATCCCCGGCGACCGCAAGCCGTTGGGATTCGTCGAGGACAACGCAGTGCCGGTCGAAAGGCTCGCGGAGTTCGTGCGGGGATTCAAGCGGATCATCGCGGCTCACGGCACACGGGCCGCGTTCTGGGCGCACGCATCAGTCGGGGTGTTGCATGTACGGCCGTTGCTCGACATGCGGAACGCAGACGATCGTGTTCACATGGAGCAGATGGCGGTCGAAGTCGCGGACCTGGCGAAGTCGCTTGGCGGCGTGATGTCGGGGGAGCACGGCGACGGGCGCGTGCGTGGGCCGCTGCTCGAACGCTATTTCGGGCCGGAACTCATGCAAGCCTTCCGCGAGGTGAAGCAACTCTTCGACCCGCAGAACCTGCTTAACCCAGGGAACATCGTGGCTCCCGAGCCGATCGAGAGCATCCACGAGCACACGCGCGTGCGGCCCACCGGCTTCGATCTGCGCACGCAGCCCATCGAGACCTTCTTCGACTACACACAGGAGCACGGCCTCGACCACGCGGTGGAACTCTGCAACGGCTCGGGCGTCTGCCGCAAGAAGCAGGGGGGGACGATGTGCCCCTCGTACATGGCGACACTCGACGAGCGGCACTCAACCCGCGGCCGTGGCAACGCGCTGCGTCTGGCGATCACGGGGCAACTCACTCCCCCTCCCCCTGGGAGGGGGTCCGGCGTGAGCCGGGGGGGAGGGACACCCCATGCGCCCGCCGCACCGCTCTTCAACGATCCCGAAACCCTCGAAACCCTCAGCCTCTGCCTCTCCTGCAAGGCCTGCAAGAGCGAATGCCCGAGCAACGTGGACATCGCCAAGTACAAGGCTGAATATCTGGCGCAGTCGTACAAGGCGGCTGGAAGGACGCCGCTGAAGGCGTATGCGTTCGGGCGGGTGCGCGCCCTCAACCGGATCGGCTCGGCGTTCGCGCCCCTGTCGAACTGGATCGCCAACTCGGCGCTGAATCGGGCGATTATCAATCCGATTCTTGGGCTGGCGCCGAAGCGGACGCTGCCGAGGTGGGAAAGGTCGCTGTTTTCACAGGCGCGGCGTGAGTATTCGGAATCCTATTGGGAATCAGTCGGGTTTACGACGCTCATGATCGGCGCGCGAGCGGAAACCTCTCCGGTTGTCATCCTCTACCCCGACTGTTTCACAACCTACAACGAACCCTCGATCGGTCTGGCGACCGTTCGCCTGCTTCGATCGTTCGGCTATCGCGTCGCGATCCCCAAGTTGGAGTGTTGCGGGAGAGCGCAGATATCAACCGGGTTGCTCGATGAAGCCGCTTTCAGCAGTGCCAGCGCGGCGTCAGTGCTCGGACTCTTGGCGGGGTCTTACGCAGCCGCCGAGACGCTCGCGGGGATCGTGGTCTGCGAACCTTCGTGCCTCTCGACCGTCAAGGATGAATGGAAGACGCTCAGGAGGCAAGAGGCGGGTGGAGTGACACTCCCGCGACGCGAGTGGCTGGAGTTGGCTGCGGCGAAGTCCTTCCTCCCCGAAGACTTCCTCGACAAACAATGGGACACGCACCCGCGCCGCCCGGCATTCCGAACGCCGTCAGGCAACGTCGCCCTCCACGGCCACTGCCACCAGAAAGCACTCTGGGGAACGGAGACCACCGCGCGCTTCCTCCGCCGGATCGCGGGCGACCGCTTGCGAGTCCTCGACACGGGTTGCTGCGGCATGGCGGGGTCCTTCGGCTACACCGCCGACCGCTACGACCTCTCGATGAAGATCGGCGAACTCGCGCTCTTCCCGCTGGTGCGTTCGCTCGGACCGGACGACGTCATCGTCGCCCCCGGCACATCGTGTCGCCATCAGATCCATGACGGCACGAAGCGCGACTCGGTCCACCCGATGGTCTTTGCGAGTGAGATGCTCGACGACGAGCAGCGGGCGAGGCTCACGCAGAGGGAAAATGAGTGGGGTTCAAGGATCAGGTCAACGCCCGCCTTGCCTTGAACCCAATCTTCTTGCATTCCTCCGTGCGCTCTGTGTCTCTGCGGTGAATGCCTTTTCTTCACCCACCGGCGCTCAGCGGCAACATCCACAGCCCAAGCGTCTTGTCGAGGCTCGGATTCTCGTGGACAACCTCGGCGTATTCGCGCTCGGGCTTCGGCAGGTTGAACGGCGGCAGGAACAGATTGAGCGCGCGGAACCCGCCCGCCTTGGGCATATCACTGTTGGACGTCATGCGGGGCGACATCGTCATCAGCAGATACTTGGACCCGCTCTTCGAGAAGTTGCGGATGATGCTCATCGCCTCGGCATTCGTCAGGTGCTGGACGCAGTCGCGGCAGAGGATCAGGTCGACCGGCTCGCAGACCTTTTCGACGATGTCGAGGTGGATGAATCGACGCTGCGATGAGCCGAACTCCTTGTTGTTCCGGTCGATCAGCGGTTTGACGATGTCCGCGCCGGTGTAGTCCACGCCTTCGAGGTGGATCAGGCGCATCCAGTTGAAATCGCCGCACGGGGCGTCGAGCATACTCCGGATGCCGAACTCGCGCACCACCGACTCGATCGCCTCGCGCGCCTTGGCGGTGTAGGCGATCGACGATCCCTCACCCGAAACGGACTCGCCCGCGTCGTTCTGCGTCCAGTAGCGCGATTTGTAGATGGACGTGAAGATCGAGCCGCGGTCCTTGCCGAAACGTCGAATTGCCCGGTGCCAGAGGCGGCCGCTGAAGAGTTCACGGATGTAGAGTTGAACTTTGTCCATGAACGCTCCGCTGAGGCTGAAATGAGTGGGGAAGGAGTGTATCGGGCCGGTTGATGCTCGGAGCGTTACGGCTTGATGGGGCTTGATGCACCCATGCCCGGGCCGCAGACCACGGCGTTCATGAAGACGCGCGTCGCCCCGCGCGAGGCGGCGCGAAAGGCCGGCGAGTCGTTGAAGAGGATGACCTGTCCGGCGCCAATCCCTTCACGCGAGACATACGCGGAATGAGCGATGCGGTCGGCCGCCTCCGGCCACAGAAGGCCCGACATGCGGAGCCTCAACTCATGCCCCGGAGGCGCCACGAGCCAGCCGGGAGGGGGAGGCCCGGCCTTCTTCTCCTTCTTCTCATCGTTGTCCGTCGATTTGTCTTTGTCATCTGAGGCAGGCGCCTCGGCCTCTATTTGCGGCGGCGGCGCGGTGACGAACGTGCCAAGCAGCAGCGGCGCGATTCCGCCGTGCTTCGGGATCAGCACCGGCCCCGAGCCGACCAGGACCGGCAGCACGCCGCCATCG
>JAGVLZ010000293.1 GCA_020054055.1 Phycisphaerales bacterium | reverse complement strand
TGGTCAATGGCGCGGTCGCGATCGGGCGGGGGCTGGAACTCAGCGTCCGCGGCGCCGAACTCGACATGGACCTGCTGCTGACGCCGACATTCGCGACGACGGTCAGCCCCGCGAACGCGACGACCTTCACGATCACGGGAGGCGGCGCGAAGTTCCAACTCGGGCCGCAGGTGACGCCCCTCCAGCAGACCAACATCGGCATCGACTCCATCTCCGCGACGCGGATCGGCGGGACGCTCATCACACTTTCGACGGGTGCTGATGAGTTGCAGTTCCTGTCGAGCCTGAAGTCGGGCGGAACGAACGAACTCGCGAGCCGGAACTTCTCTTCCGCGAGCCGAATCCTTGAAACGTCGATCGACGAGATCTCGCAGATCCGGGGGCGGCTCGGCGCGTTCGAGCGGAACGTTCTCCAGACGAATGTCCGCTCGCTCCAGGCGGGTGTCGAGAATATTTCCGCCTCGGACTCCGTGATCCGCGATGCTGACTTTGCGAAAGAGACGAGTTTCCTGACGCGAGCGCAGGTCCTGCAGAGCGCGGGCACGTCCGTTCTCGCCGCGGCGAACACGAGCGCGCAGTCCGTCCTCCAGTTGCTCGGATAAGCAAGCAGGCTATCGGACACACATGACCCCTCAACGCCCGCGATCACGCGCGGGCGTTTTCTATTGGCAAATGCGGTTACCGGGCCGAGAACGGGCCCGAATCGCGCGGCGCTCGAAGCCCGCTAAGTTCCACGATGCTCGCTGGCGGGTCGCGTGCCTACCGGACGTTTCGGCGCGCGCGTCACCGTCAACATTCTTATCGCTCCTGCCGATCTTCGACTCTGCGGGTTGAAGGGGCCAATCCGCTCGACGGGCGTGCTCCCTTGTCAATCACGCCTTGACCCGCGCCGATTCGTATTGCCGCGTCGCGAGTGTGCGCGACGCCATGAACCCCCTTCCCGCGACGGATGCGGCGGGGGGTCACGGACGCCGATGTTCGGCGGCCGGGAGTGGAAGGCGGCCGCGGAACGCTGCGGCGGATGTGTGTGGAGCGTGCCCGTACGCGGCCGCGGTACACGGAGGAATATATGAGTCGCATCAATACGAACGTCAACTCGCTCATCGCGCAGCGCGTGCTGACGCAGAACAACAAGTCGCTCAGCACGTCGCTCGAACGCTTGAGCACGGGTCTGCGGATCACCCGCGGCAAGGACGATCCCGCCGGCTTGATCGCGTCTCAGAACCTCCGCGCCGAGAAGGGCGCGCTGACGCAGGCGATCGCCAACGCCGAGCGCGCCGACCAGGTCGTCAACATCGCCGAGGGCGGCCTCGACGAGGTGTCGAGCCTCCTCTCCGATCTCCAGGGGCTCATCACCCAGACCGCCAACGAGCAGGGACTCTCCCAGGAAGAGAAAGAGGCGAACCAACTCCAGATCGACTCGATCATCCAGACCATCGACCGCGTCTCGGCCGCGACTTCCTTTCAGGGAACCAAACTCCTGAACGGAAACTTCGACTTCTCCACCAACTCCGTGAACGCGAACGTGCAGTCGTTCAAGGTCAACAGCGCCAAGATCGACTTCGGCGGCACGCGCGCCGTCGACCTTGTCGTGACCGGGTCGGCCCAGCGGGGAGCCTTCCTCCTCTCGCTGGGGGGCGCGATCAACCTCTCGGCCGCCGACGCCCGCTTCGTCATCGAGATCACCGGAAGCAAGGGCTCGCGCGAACTCTCGTTCGCCTCGGGCACGACCGTCAACAGCATCCGCGACGCCATCAACTCCTTCAAGGATGTGACGGGCCTCAGCGCCGCGACCTCGGGCACCGGCATCTCGCTCAAGAGCGTGGACTTCGGCTCGGACGAGTTCGTCTCGGTTCGCGCCATCGACACCGGCGGCCTCAACACCGCCGTCGCGACCGCCGGCGTTTACAACTATCAGGCCGCGAACAACAACCTCGCGAACGCCGGTTCGAGCACGCTCTGGTCGGCCGCGGGCAACAAGGTCACGGACAACGGGCAGGACGTCGCCGCGACCATCAACGGCATCGTCGCCACGACCCAGGGCACGACCGCCCGCATCAACACCGACTTCCTCGACGTCGAGATCGACCTGAAGTCGGGCACCGCCGCCAACGCCGAAGCCCAGCGGCTCGGAGCACTCGCCGCGTTCACCATCACGGGTGGCGGCGCCGACTTCCAGTTGGCCGGCCGAGTGGATATCGCGGGCAAGGTCAGTCTCGGCATCCAGAACATCACCTCGAACAATCTCGGTCGGTCGATCGATGCCGGCACCACCTACTTCCTTCAGGACGTCGGCGCCGGTCGCGACCTCAACGTCGTGGACGGCGACATCGGCGTCGCGCAGAACGTCGTCGAGAAGGCGATCCGCGATGTCTCGTCACTCCGCGGCCGACTGGGCGCGTTCCAGAAGAACACCATCGGCGCCACCATCCGCAGCCTGGGCGTTGCCAGCGAAAACACCGCGGCGGCCGAGTCCAGCATCCGTGACGCCGACTTTGCGAGCGAGACCGCCTCGCTCACCCGCGCTCAGATCCTCGCTTCGTCCGCGACGCAGATCCTGACGCTGGCCAACTCGCAGCCGCAGGCCGCCCTGCAGTTGCTCGGGTAAAGCCGAAACATCGAGTCAGGACCGATAATCCCGCAAGCCCCGGCGTAGCGACGCCGGGGCTTGTTTCTTTTTGCCGAGTCCGCATGGTTATCGGAACGAGGTGTTCCCGGTCCTGGTCGGACCCCGATAACTGGACTGGGCCGCGGTCGGCGGTCCACACGGAGTTCGGCACCCATGAGCCGCATCAATACGAATGTCGCGTCCCTGATCTCGCAGCGCGTCCTGAACCAGAACAGCCAGGGGCTGAATCAGGCGCTCGAACGCCTCAGCACCGGCCTGCGGATCAACCGGGGCAAGGACGATCCCGCCGGCCTCATCGCGTCGCAGAATCTGCGCGCCGAGAAGGGGGCGGTGACCCAGGCGATCGCCAACTCCGAGCGGGCAGACCAGGTCGTGAACATCGCCGAGGGCGGGCTTCAGGAGATCGCCGACCTGCTCAGCGAGTTGCAGGCGCTCATCACCCAGACCGCCAACGAGGGGGGCATCTCGAAGGAAGAGAAGGAAGCGAACCAACTCCAGATCGATTCGATCCTTCAGACGATCGACCGCGTTGCTTCCGCCACCAGTTTCCAGGGGCTGAAACTGCTGAACGGCAACTTCGACTACACGACCGACAGCGTCAGCGCGAACGTCGCGTCCTTCAAGGTGAACGGCGCGAAACTGAACTTTGGCGACACGCGCGACGTCGAGGTGCTGGTCACGGGCTCGGCCCACACCGCGGGGTTCTTCCTTTCGTACGGCGCGGCGAGCATCAACCTTTCTTCGCCGACCGCGCGGTTCGTCATGGAGATCACCGGGGCCAAGGGGTCGCGCGAACTCTCCTTCGCGTCGGGAACTCAGGTGAGCGCGATCGTCGATTCGATCAACACCTTTACGGACGTGACCGGCGTCACGGCCGAACTCTCCGGCACGGGCGGCACCCCCTCGTCCGGCATCACCATCCGAAGCGTCGATTTCGGGGACAACGAGTTTGTTTCGGTCCGCGTCGTTAATCCGGGTGGGATCAATACCGCCGCGGCCAACGCGGGTATCTACTCCCTTCAGGCGCAGAACAACAACGCCGCCCTTGTCGCGGGGCCCGTCCTCTTCTTGAACGCGTTCGTGAAGACGACGGACAACGGACAGGACGTCGCGGCGATCATCAACGGCGTCACCGCCACGACCACGGGCACCCTCGCGCGGATCAACACCGACTTCCTCGATGTCGAGATCGACATCAAGACGGGCACCGCGGCCGGCGCCGAGGCCCAGCGGCTGGGTGCGATCA
>JAGVLZ010000069.1 GCA_020054055.1 Phycisphaerales bacterium | reverse complement strand
CGATCGCAGCCGCGAGCCGGTCGAGGTCGCGCGTTGTGGTTGCTTCCGGCGCGGGGATGCCGAGGGCGCGGAACGTGGCCGCCTTGCCGAGGTGCAGATCGGCGATGAGCAGGGTTGAGCGGCGCTCCCACCAGATCGCCCGGTCGGGGAGGAGGTCGATCAGTTCTCCGGCCAGCGTGATCCGCGGCACTCGTTCGGTCTCCACGCGCTCGGTTTGATCGGGATCAAGGACGTGGCCCGATGCTATCCGGTGTTGCAGCGGCCGACGTGAGCCAAGCGGCTCAACGTCGCCAATCGCTCGTTTTCAATCGTTTTCGCGCGGTTTTCGTTCTCAGTTGACCATTCGCGAGTTAGAATGGATGGGCGATCAAGCAGTCCGGGGCTTTGTGGAAAGGGGTGCCAATGTCCTACGCACGAATCGTTCTTGTCACGCTCACGATCGCCCAACTTGCGATGGCCGAGGGGACCGACCTGATCCTTGCCGACACGCCAGTCGGCAAGAAGTGGGGGACGATCGACGGCGTGTCGGGGTACTCCTTCTCGCACATCTACTGCAACATCGGCGACGAGCCGGCAGCGGTCCTCCAAGGTGCACCGGCGCACCCGGTCATCACGACGAGCATCTATCGGTTGATGAGCGGCCGACTGGAACAGATCGGCCAAGGCTTCGCCTTCCACGAATACTGCACGCTCCAGAACGCATTCTGCGGCGTATGCACGCCCGTCGAAACGGGGTGCATCGCGCTCGGCCCGGGGTGCTCGAATACCACCGGTTCGTCGATCGCCGGGGCGCAGCAACGGCTCGAATCGCGCCGCGACATCAATCCCGCGACGGGCGTCATCAGTTGGCCGATCCCGGGATTCGGCGACCTTGGCGATCTGATCTACAAACGCGTGCAGGTGGCGAACGCGGACATGGACCCCGCGATGAACCCGGGCGCGACGTATTTCATCGAATCGCGCATCGTGGCGACGGATGATGGGTTTTACGAGAATGGCCTGAACAACGCCGCGTGCAGGCCTGTCGCCGTCGGCCCGATGTTCGAGGGGGGGCCGATCCTGACGCCATCCGCTTCGCCCACGAGCCAGACAACCGCCGTGGAGTTGTGGGCCACGCTCGATCCGACGGTGCAGGTTTCACATGTGACGCTGGGGAACGGACAAGAGAAGTTCCTGCTCGGATCGAAAGCGACGGCCAATGGCGATGGTTCGTGGACGTATGAATACGCGCTCGAGAACTATTCATCGGTGCAAGGGGCCGGCTCGTTCCGCGTGCCCCTCGGCGGTTCGGGCGCGAGCGGCGCAGGGTTCCACGATGTGTCATATCACAGCGGCGACCCGTTCGACGGAACGGACTGGGGCGCGACGGTCGACGGCACCTACTCCATTCAATGGGCGGCGACGCTTACCTGGGACGAGGACCCAAACGCGAATGCGCTCCGCTGGGGGACGACCTACAACTTCCGGTTCGTCGCGACGTCGGGGCCTGTGAATGACGAAGTGACTATCGGCCTCTTCGCTCCGGGTGACGCGGAGGCGGTCGCCGCCGCGGCGCTGGTTCCCGCATGCTTCGGCGATGCCAACTCGAACGGTGCGGTCGACTTCGAGGACGTGACGTGGGTGCTCTCTTCGTGGGGTTCGGCGGGGCCGTTGGGCGATGCGGATCACGATGGTGATGTCGATTTCGGCGATGTGTCGGCGATTCTGGCGCGATTCGGCGGGGGGTGCTGAGGCTTGACGGTCCACTTTGCACCCCCGATCAAAGCGCAAATAACGGAAGATTTCTGGCCAATTCTCAGCGATTTCCGCTGGACCGGACCCCGTTTTGGGGGCACATTAGGGTGGCCGCGCTCTGGGTGTAACCGCGCGTCCCGGTCGGGAAGGCCGTCGTCCGATCAGCTCGAACAGGAGGCAGGAAAAATGCGTCGCACAGTTATCTCATCGTCCATCATCGCCGGCATGGTTGCCCTTCTCGCCGGCCAAGCCTCGGCGATCACCCCGTCGTTCTCGATCGCGCTCCGGGCGACGAACACCGTGCCCGGCGTCGGCAACGTCACGTTGATCAACGGCCTCTCGGTCAACAACCAGGGAAAGTGGCTGATCGAAGCGGATACGGACAACGCGGACACCAACGCGGACGTGGTGGTGCTCCTGAACGGCGTGGTGCAGTTCCGGGAGAATCAGGCGCTCGCGGCGCCGGCGGGCGCGACGATCTCGTCCTTCGATTCGGTCCACATCAACAACAACGCGGACGTGGGGTGGAACATCTTCCTCCGCGGGCTGACCACTACAACGGACTCGGGGATCTTCTTCAACTCGACGCTCGCGATCCAGGAGAGCAACGTCTCGGCCTCGCCCTCATTCACGAATCCGACGCCGTACATCGGGTTCTTCGAGTCGAAGATGAACGACATGAACCAGATGGCGGTGATCGCGAGCGTCGATGACCCGGGCATCGCGTCCACCGTTGACCGCGCGATCGTGCGTGTCGATTACAACGCCGGCGCCGGGACCTACGTCGAGAACGTGGTCATGAAAGAGGGCGATCTGCTGGGCGGGAGCGCCGTCGCGGACTTCGGCACCTCGCCGCACACCATCTCGATCAACAACTCGGGCGGCATCCTCTACCAGGCGGACACGACCGCCCCGACGACCGTGGACGGCTTCCTGATGCTGAATAACACCGTCCTCGCGCAGGAAGGGACAACCTCGACCGGCGGCTCGAATGTGCGCATGTACGAGACCGTCCTCAGCCGCGGGTCGGACCTGAACGGCGCGGGCGACTGGATCATCCGCGCCAACATGACGGGCGACACGCTGACCGATGAAGCGATCGTGAAGAACAACGAGATCGTGTACCAGGAGGGCCAGAACCTCCCCGCGATCGGCGCGTTCACGCTGGAATCCTTCGGCCTGGCTGGCGGCTCGCTCCAGATCGACGGCGCGGGCAACATCGTCTGGTACGGCGATTGGAACGACCCCGCGACCACCATGGACTCCGGCCTGTTCTGGAACGACCAGTTGATCGTGCAGGAAGGCGTGACGATGATCGGCGGCTTCCTGGTCCAGGCGATCGCCAGCGGCGAGGATGCCTTTGAGGTCTCCGACAACGGCCAGTGGCTGCTCTTCGAGGCCACGCTGCGCGACGTCGCCGCGGGCATCAACTACAACTCGGCCGTGCTGGTGCAGATCCCCGCGCCGGCGGCCGGGGCGCTCGTTCTCGCCGCAGGCCTCATCGGCCTGCGTCGGCGTCGGGCGTGAGCGGCGAAGCACCCGGCATGTCGAGCAGGTCCGATTGTTCCAATCCCTCGGTGATGGTGCGCGGATCGCGCGCGCCCTCCGCG
>JAGVLZ010000385.1 GCA_020054055.1 Phycisphaerales bacterium | reverse complement strand
TTCGTCTGGACCGCGAGCGTTCAGACCATCATGGAAAAAATCCGCCGCGCACGCGCCGCACTCGATAAGGTGCCATCAGCGTGAAACACTACACTAGCGTGAATGAATTATCCAGCACGAAATCGCTCGGAAAAGGAGAATCGAATGAAACTTCGGAAACTCTCGATCGTCTGCTGTCTCAGCGTCGTGGGGGTCTGCGCCGCGTCCGCTTCGGCGACCATCTTCAATGCTCCATGCCCGCAGGGTTGTAATTCCCTCACTCCTCACATTCCGCTTGACGATCAGGAGGGCGAATATACCTGCTGCAAGGGCTCGGCGTGTACGGTGTGCGACGACTGCCCGTGGTATCTCGAGTACTGGTGCTGAGAGTGGCGTGCATCGCGTGACGGGCATTCGGGGTCATTTCCATCCATCCGGAGGGATGCGCCTTGCCTGACGCACGGAAACCCCTGAGCCTTCGCCGGATCGCGATCATTCTGGGAGCGGCGCTGGTCCTTGGCATCCTGATCTGGCCCCTTTTTCGAGCGCGCGTGATTGGCCCGCGCATCTCATCTGTCGTGCCCCAGCGAGCAGCGGCGGCACAAATCACCGCGAGCGCCTTCCCGTTTGCTGATCTTGGAGATTCCGCAGAGTTCGAGCGAGCGGCGGAGACGTTGATCGCCGCCGAGGCCGCGCGCCGAGCGGAGCCCACCGACCCGAACGATTGGCCCGCCGCCCTTCGCCTTTCCCTCGATTTTCTCAGGGTCTGCGCCTCGGCAGACGCCGCCCGATACGAGGCATGGGCGCTCAACACCCAGCAACTGGTGATCGTGCCCGAGTTCCCCGCGTGGGGACCGTACACCCGCGATGTCTACGCCGAGCGATACCAGCAGGTCATCGGCCATGTGATGCCGCGCGACATCCGCCCGGATGAGTATTTCAAGCAATACTTCGAGGCGTATTGGAAGCGCGGCGGCGGGGAACTGCGCCCGGTCGCGATCGCCATCGACCCGCAGGCCATCGATGTGAAGTCCCAGGTCTTCATCCATTGGGGCGACTCTTTCGGCCCCAATACGCGGAAGGACGGCCTTGGCCCCCTTTTCTGGGTCGGCGGGATCACGACGGGCAGCATGATGCTCCACTGGCCCAGCCGAGTTTTCGACGGAAGCGAAGCGGGAAACTTCCAGAAAGTGGTCACAGGAGGTACGTTTCACGACGTCCTGCGACTCTTCCGCGAATCGATGATCCGGGAGCACCAGGCCATCAACGCGGTGAGAATCTTTTTCGTATACCGCGGCGAGTCGGGGATTTTCGTCCCAGTCAATTTCGTCATGATCCAGCGCCCCGCCGATGGCGTGTGGGAAATTCATCACTTCGGCATATCAAACGTCGGTGCTGATGCCGGCATCGGGACGGAAGACCTTGCGCAACCAATACTCTGAGCCTCACCGCGGGTCGCCTGTCCAACGCTCAAGGACTTGCGTGGTCGCTCGGACTCTTGCCCGATGGTTGAACTACAAAAACGCCTGAGCCTTCGCCGGGTCGCCATCATCCTCGGAACGGCGGCGGCCATCGGCACCCTCGTTTGGCCCTTGGTCTGCCCGCGCCTGATCAGACCGCGCACCGCGGCAAGCGCCTATCGGCACGCGGCAAACGCCCAGGTCGTCGCCGAGGGGTTTCCCTACGCGCCGCTGGCGAACGCGGCGGAGCTCGATCGGGCCGCGGAATCGCTGATCGCCTCAGAGGCTTCGCGGCGCATTGAATCCTCGGACCCAGCCGATTAGCCCGCTGCGGTCCGACTCGCCCTCGCGTTTCTCAAGGTGTGTGCGTCAGGCGACTCGAGCGCGTACCAGCGATGGGCGCATGAGACGCAGGGCAAGATCATGCCCCCGGAGTTCCCCACATGGGGGCCGTACAGCCGAGAGGTATACGCGACGCGTTTTCAAATAGCCGTCGGGGTCCCCATGCCCGCAGCGATCCGCCCGGACGAATACTTCAGCCGGTACTTCGAGGCTTTCTGGCGACGCGGAAACGGTGAGATGCGCCCGATAGCGGTTGCCATCGACCCCCAGGCGATCGAAGTGAAGACAGCGCGGTTCACCCACTGGGGTGATGCGGTGGGGCCGACAACGCGCCGCGACGGACTCGGCCCGATGTTCTGGTTCGGCGGCATCGGAGGCGCCGCCATACCGTTTCTCTGGCCAGAGCGTGCTCTCACGCCAACCGGTGGGCCGAGCGACCTGTCGGGCGTACTCTCGGGAGGCACCGCCCATGATCGGATGCGACTGTTGTTCTCCGACCTCATCGAGCGAAGCGGGACGATCAGCGCCGCACGGATCCATGTCATCTACCGCGGAGCAACGGGAGTTTTCATTCCCGTCAACTTCCTGGTGATTCAGAGGCCCGACGACGGCCAATGGGAGATCATCGAGTTTGTTATTAGCAACGTCGGTGCCGATGTGAACGTGGGAACGAATCAGGGCGTGCCGATCTTCTGAAAAACCCGCTGAACATCGGCAACGATCGGCAAGTAGCCGAAGTAAGTGGGGCGCACGCCCGGAGTCAAGGCTTCGCCGGCTTCTCCTCCCCCCCCTCGTCCGCCACGATCGGCGTCGGCGACTTCTGCGCGCCGGGGATGTCCTGGCCGTTGACGAAGAACGCGATGTCAGCATCCAACTGCTGCGGGTTGTCGTCCATCACGAAATGCCGGCAGTTCGGATAAAAACTCAGCCACGCCCCGGGCGGAGCGCCGAGCACGTGCGTCCACGATCCGATGATCACCTGCGGCGGCGGCGGCGGCTCCGGGCTGATCGGCGCAATGCAGAACATCGGCACCCTGATCGACTTCAACTGCGGCCGAACGTCCGACAGAATCGACTCGAAAAGGAAGAACGAATAGACCCCGCGATCCTGCGACGCCAGCATCGCGGCCAGTTCGTTCGCGCGGTGCTGGTCCGTCACGATCGAGAGCGCCGCCGCGAAGTGACGATCGTGCCACTCCTGGTCGGTGAGCAACTTCATCTTCGGCGCCAGGCTCTCGCTGACGATCAGCCGCCGCTCGCCCAGCGAATCGTCCTGGTTCGGGTCAGAGAGCGGCTGCACCGGCAACCCATCGACCGACACGATCGAGCGCACCAGTTTCGGATGATCGAGCGCCACGCGCATCGCGATGTGCCCGCCGTACCCGTGACCGACCACCACCGGATGATCGATCTTCTTCTCCTCGATGAGTCGCGCGATCGCCGCCACCGAGTTGGTGGTCAGGACCATCGCCTCCCAGTTCTCGCCGGGACGCAACTCGGGCGCCTCCGTCTTGTCAAACCCCGGGAGCGTCACCGCGTACATCGAGTAGCGTTCGCCGTTGCGCTCCATGAAGGTCTTCCACACCGTCCAGTCGAAGCCGATGTCGGGGACGAGGACCATCGGGATCGGCCCCGTCCCCGCCTGCACAACCTTCTGGATCGGCGTCACGGGGCGCGCCGGC
>JAGVLZ010000344.1 GCA_020054055.1 Phycisphaerales bacterium | reverse complement strand
GGTCGCGTCTAACGACCGGCCACCCTTGGAGCCGCCATCCTGCCGCCCGGGAACACCCAGGGCAACCTCAAGTCTCAACTACGCGAGGGGCAATCTCGACCCGCATCCTCGCGACGATTGCACGCTTCCGCCAACCCAATCCAAATCTCTTCTTGTCTCCCTCCGTGCGCTCCGTGGCGAATGTCTTCGCTCTTCAACTCTCCATCCTGAACCCCATCTTCCCGATCACCCCCTCGAAGTGTTCGAGCGAGTAGAACTCGATCACCATCCGCCCCTTCTTGCCGTCCGCGCTCGACTTCACTCGCACCCGCGTCCCCAGATGATCGCTCAACTGCTTCTCCAGCGCCGCGACATGAATCGCGCGTGCCTTCGTCGCGCCGAGCACCGCCGACGGCTCGCCCTTCAGCGTGACCGGCGAGACACGCCGAGCCTCATCGCTCGCCCACTGCTCGAGTGCGCGCACCGACCATCCCGCGTCCGCCGCCTTCTTCGCCGCCTCAATCCGCCGATCGCCCATCGGCGCCATCAGCAGCGCCTTCGCGTGCCCGGCCGACAACTCCCCCGCTATCACCATCGCCGCGATCGGGGGCTCGAGGTCCAGCAGGCGCAGCGTGTTCGCCACCGTCACCCGGCTTATGCCGACACGCTCCGCCACCTCCGCCTGCGTCGCGCCGAACTCCGCGATGAGTCGCTCGAAGGCGATCGCGCGCTCGATCGGGTTCAGGTCCTCGCGCTGCACGTTCTCAACGATCGCCCACTCCGCCGCCCCGCGGTCGTCGAGCGAAACAACAATCGCCGGGATGTGCGTCAGCCCGGCCATCATCGCCGCACGCCACCGCCTCTCGCCGGCGACGATCTCGTACTCCGCCTCCGCGCCCGGGTCCGCACGCCGCACCGCGATCGGCTGCATCACCCCCGAGCGGCGGATCGAGCCGGACAACTCGTCCAGCCCTTCGATCGAGCCGCGCGGCTGATACCGGTTCGGCATCACGGCCCCCACCGCGATCGAGCGCATCACGCCGGGGCCATCGTCTCCCGTATCAGTTGGCTGAACAATAGTTGTTGAATCAATAGTCGTTGATGCGATTTCCACCGGCCTCGCCAACAACCCGCTCAGCCCGCGACCCAGCCTCGGCTTGCTCGTGCTCATCCTCGCTAATCTATCCAATCTGCAAGGAACGCAAGAAAATCATGCCCAAACCTCTCGAAATCGAAGTCATTGCCCGGGGCCTCGTCCGCCACGGCCAGTACCTCCTCGCCTGCATCAACACCGCCAAAGGCTACTACTACCTCCCTGGCGGCCATGTCGAATCCAACGAAACGGCCGCCACCGCCCTCGCCAGAGAGATCGCCGAGGAAACAGGTAAATCAGCGCAGATTGGCTCACTTCTCTTCGCCTGCGAGGTCATTTTTAACGACGGCAAGCGTCCACACCACGAATACAACTTGGTGTTTCATGTGGAACTGAAGGAGCGGCACCGGAGCAGCACCCCGCCCGCCGTCAAGTCCAAAGAGACGGGAATCGCCTTTGGATGGTTCGATCAGGCAGCCATTCTGGACTTGGACCTGCGTCCGGCCGCCATTCGTGCTTGGCTTGCCTCTGGCTGCACTCCCGGTCCTGACCCAATCGGCTGGGCTTCGTCCCGGGATTGACCCTTCACTCGGTACAGGCAGCGCGACTCGGAATGGTCAGCCACTTTGCCAGCGCCGCACACTCGCGCGGCGTGTCGAACTGTCGATCACTTCACCGATTCGGCGCGCCGATAGGGGAACGGCGTCTCGCGTGTTTCCGCCTGATTTCTTGGGTAATCAATGCAAATCCGTCCCCAATCCACCTTCGATGAAGAGCGGCTTTTGCACCGAATCGACGAGCTCCTCGGCCAGGTGCGGCACCTCGAAACGGAGGTCGAGCGAACCCATCGCCTGGCCACATTGGGCCTGCTTTCAGGCTCAATCGCCCACGAGTTCAACAACATTCTGACTCCTGTTCTGAGTTACGCCCAACTCGCACTGGCGACCCCGGATGATGAAGAACTGAACCGCAAAGCGTTGCGCAAGGCGGTTGAGGGGACCGAAAAAGCCGCGCAGATCGCATCCGCGATGCTCGGATTCGTGCGTGACGACGAAAGCGAACGTACGGCCGTGGTGCGATCAGTCGTCGATGAAGCATTGCGATGCATCGGTCGAGACCTGTTCAAAGAGGGAATCGCTCTGGAAATCGACACGCCTCGAAACCTTCAGGTCGAGATGCGCCCGATCTCACTGGAGCAGGTCTTGATCAATCTGATTCTTAACGCGGCCGACGCGATCCGTCCCGGGAGCGGCCGATTGCGGATTTCGGCTCAGTTGATCGACGGTTCCACGGGAAACAAACGAAGCGTGGCCATCAAGGTGGAAGACTCCGGGCGCGGAATGGACGCGGCCCTCGTTTCGCGAATCTTCGAGCCATTTGTCTCGACCGGCCCCAAAGACGGGCGTCGAACGGGCACGGGGCTTGGGCTGACCATCTGCAGGCGTCTTGTTGAAGAGGCGGGGGGCACGATCAGTGTTTCGAGTGTTGCCGGGGAGGGAACCGCTTTCACATTCGTGCTTCCGGCCGCGGGTTGACGCGTGGGCGATCAAAATGTTTCAACATGTATTGTTGACACAATGAATATCGGAATGCATACTTGGTGAAGACGGGATCGCGCGTGATCCCGGGCCCGGATCGGCACTCGACGACACAAGGAACAACAAATATGCGTCAGATCAGCGGCGTATCGCTCGCGGCGGCCGTTTCACTCGCGTGCCTGGCGGCTGTCGCCGGGACCTCGATCGCTCGGCAGGAATCCAAGGAAGCGCCGGCAAAAACGGTCGCGTTCAAGGTCGACCCGGTCCATTCGGGCGTGGTGTTCGGCATCGGGCACGTCGGCGTGTCGCGGTTCTATGGCACCTTCAACGCGCCGACCGGGACGTTCCTCATCGATCCGGCGAATCCTTCCGCCTCGTCGATCGAGGTGGTGGTCGAGACGGAGAAGGTGAACACGGGTTCGTCGAAGCGCGACGATCACCTGCGCAGCCCGGACTTCTTCAATGCAAAGGAGTTCCCGACGATGACGTTCAAGTCGGCGTCGTTCGAGAAAGGGGCGGGAAAGACGATGACGGTCAAGGGCGACCTGACGATGCTCGGGCAGACGAAGGCGGTGACGGCGGCGGTCGAGTTTCTGGGCGAGGGTGAGACGCGGCAGGGATACAAGGCCGGGTTCGAGGCGACGTTCACGA
This sequence comes from Phycisphaerales bacterium, assembly GCA_020054055.1. Classification (GTDB taxonomy): domain Bacteria; phylum Planctomycetota; class Phycisphaerae; order Phycisphaerales; family UBA1924; genus JAEUIV01. The sequence goes on along the minus strand of JAGVLZ010000344.1, from coordinate 4,860 downwards.
TCAAGCGGAGCGAGTTCGGGATGACGAAGTATCTCGAAGGGAACGCGCTGGGCGATGAGGTGAAGTTGATCGTGGCGATCGAGGGGGTGCGGGAGTAGGGAATCGGGGAACGGGCGCGGCTGCGTCAGGCGTTTGGATGAAGGCCTGAGAAGTGGTCGTATGCCTGGAGGGTGAGGTCTCCGGCCTTGCCCGGTTGCCACTTCTGTTTCTTGTCGGTGCGGCCTTCTTCTTTGATGTAGCCGGTGTTGGTGAAGGTGGTGAGGATGTATTCCACGTCGTCGCGCTCGAGGCCGTAGAGGATGAAGTACGCGGCGTCGAGTTCGGCGCGGAGTTCGGCGCGTTCCTGTTCCTTCCAGATATGAACGCCATCGCCGCGTGAGCCTTTGAAGGCGCACGCCTTGGCGAGGGGGATCATGTCCTCGGCGGTGCAGGAGAGTTTCAGGACGCGCTCGCTGATCCAGTGTTCGAGGGTCTCCTTCTTCGACCACGGGCACTTGTCGGCGTAGGTGTCGGGGGGGAGCGTGGGGAGTTGTTCGACGATGAAGAAGTTTAGATTTACGTTTCCCATCTTGTTGCGAACAACATAGTCCATAACGAAAGAGTTGAAGTTTCCCAACAGCGCACAAACAACTCGCGGGTTAGACCACCTTGCTGTATGCACAAGCGGCGAAGAGTTGATCACGCCGCACTTTGGCAAAAAAGCCGCAATGAAAGTGCGTCCATCAGTCGGACGCGTGACATTGCGAAACGCGAGAAGTGCTGGGCCAGCGGGTAGCAGGGTACGCTTTGCAACCTCTTCGTCGTGGGCCCACCATCGCGGTTGCACCAAAAACTCGGGATTCGAGTGCTGCACGAAGGATGATTCGGCGGTCTGACCCTGATTGATCCAATTCGCTTTCTCGATAAAGACCGTCCCGTGCCGGTGGTCGTACTGACGGAACATCTTCGACTCGTAGAGCGGCAGCGCCCGCTTCGTTCCGTGGACGAAGATGTTGCCGTGCAGTTTGTATTTCATTTTTTCCCAGACCTTGCGCTCGACGAAGTGCTCGGCGTCGTTGGTCTGGTCGAACATGCGGAGGAACTTGATCCCCCACGGGTTGCCGCCCTGCCTGCGGTTCTCATCAATCAGGATGGGGATGCGCTTGTAGACAGCGCGCGTGAGGTCGGCGTCGCGGCGGGTGCGGAAGATGGGGCAGGTGCGGGTGTTGGGGTTGAGAAGGGCCATGTCGGCCGCGGTCAGGGGGATGTGGCGCTGCTTGTTCGACGCGGCGGTGTCCTCGACCGAGTGGGCAAAGAAGACGAAGTCGGCACGTTCGGTTTTTCGATTTCTTCCGCCAAAAACGAGGGCGGAGAACTTATACGAGCGATGCACGTCCTCGAAGATGCCCCTCTTGTTCTCGAAGTCGTAGAGTGAGATGAGGCGTTTGTCGTCCATGAGGCCGGTGAAGAAGTCCTTGGTGGTGTCATCGGTGGCGATACCCGATTGGACGAGCAGGCCGACGATACCGGCGGGGGCGACGAGCGAGCGTGCGAGTTCGGCGAAGAGCATGTAGAGGTTGACATCGCCCTTGCCGGTGAGTGGGTAGCGGCCGGAGCCTCGCGCGTAGTCGAGCATTTTCTGGGCGTTGTCGCGCGCGGTGAGATAGGAGGCGTGGAGTTCCGGGTTGGCCTTTGGCATCGCGGCGATGCGCTTCTTGCGGTCGTTCGCGTTGACGGCCTCGGCGGTGATCGGGTCGGTGAGGGAGAAGAACTCGCGGTCCTGAACCTTTACGCGCTCCCACGGCGGGTTGCCGATGATGCAGGCGAAACCGCCCGGACCCCCTCCGCCCTCGCGGACTCGGGCACCTCCCCCGGTAGCACCGGGGGAGGAGGCGAAGACGGTTGGGAAGGCCTTCTGCCAGTCGAGCGCCAAGGGATCGACCGACTTGTCGGAGACGAGGCTGTTGCCGCGCAGGATGTTTTTGGAGAGGTCGGCGAGGGTCTTTCCGCGGCGTGCGGAGCGGATCCAGAGGGCGAGTTGGGTGATCTCGACGCCTTCGCGTGAGAGGTCCACGCCGAAGAGGTTGTGGGTGAGGATGAGGTCGGGGATGGAGTCTTCAAGTTCTTTCAGAGACACGGGTTGCAAACCCGTGCCACCAGAACCGGACACGGGTTGAAACGCCGTGCCACCCAGGCCGTGGATGACGGACTTGTAGTGCGCGTCGAGTGCGTCGTAGGCGCGGATGAGGAAGGCGCCCGAGCCGCAGGCGGGGTCGCAGACGGTGATGGACTTGAGTTGATCGAGGCAGGCGGACCAGTAGGCAAGGAGTTTTTTCGGGCTCTGCTCCTCGCGTGACTCGGGGTCGACGGCGTGCGACTTGGCGAGCGCGGCGAAGCGTTCGCGGACGAGTGCGTCGATGGTTCGTTCGACGATGAGGCCGGTGAAGGCGGGGGGTGTGTAGTAGATGCCGAAGCGTTTGCGCTGGGTGCTTTTGGGCATCTTGGAGGGGGGCGTGTCGTCGGACACTCTCTTGCGTTTGGCACCGACCGGCGAAGCGTCGGTCGGTGGCACGGGCTCTCCCACTCCTGCCTTGAGGGCGAAGAGTCCGCCGACGCGGAGTTTTTCGAGTTCGGTGATGGATCGCTCGAAGAGGTGTCCGAGGACTTCGACGTTGACTTCCTCGGAGAAGTCGTAGCCGCCGAAGCCGCCGAACCTCTCGGCCCATTCGTCGTCGAGTTGGAGGTCGTCGACTTCCGGGTCGTGTGCGAAGAGTCCGCCGTTGAAGGCGGGGATTTCGCGCTCGTCGCTGCCGTTGGTCCCCTTGTCCATGGCGTGGAACAGGTCGAGGAAGTTTCGCCAGCGGGGATTTGTCGCGCGGGAGAAGCCGGAGATCTTTTTGTAGGCGTCCTCGAGCGCGTCGGAGCGCATCAGGCCGCGGTCCTCGCAGAAGGCGATGAAGATGACGCGGTCGAGGAGTTTCTGGGCGATGGCGATGGCGTTGTCGAAGGGCCTGGCGTGCTCCTTCATCAGGTGGTCGATGAGGTGCGTGCGCTGCAACTGGTAGGACTTGTAGAGGTCATCGCCGACCTCTTTTTGGCGGGTTTCCGTCTTTACGAGGAGGGCGTCGGCTCGGGGTGGCTGCTTGAGGACGGAGCGGAGCAGGCCGCCGCGATCGAAGATGGCGTAGAACTCGTTGAAGCGCTCGCGGTCCTTGAGTTCCTGGAGCGTGAACTCCTCGTATGTGAACAGCCCTTTGGTGCGGTGGTAGAGGCGGATCGTGGAGAAGTTCGAGACGATCGCCCACGGGCACTCCGGGAGCGCGTTGAGATAGTCCCAGCACTGCTGGACGGCGGTGCGGCCGCTCGCGCGGTCGCGGTCGAGGTCGGTGCGCGAGTCCTTGAGTTCGATGACGACGCGCGGGGTGGCGGAGGCGGGGAAGTCGCCGATCGCGCCGTCGGCCGTGCCGACGCCGGGCACCGTGAACTTATGCTCGAGTTGCCAGGCGTTGGGGCTGGTGGTTTTGTTGGCGTAGCCCAGCCCCTCGCCGAAGAGTTGGTCGAGGAACTGTGTGTCGATGGCGGTTTCTTTTTGTTTCGCGAGCCAGCCGGTGGATTCGAGGTCGGCCCAGCGGAGGGCGATGGCGCGGGCGTCGTCCTGCCTTTTGCCCTTGAGGTCCGCTCGGGCACCGGCTTCTTCGACGTACCGGGGGATGAAGAGGGCGCGCTGGCGGCGTATCCGGCGCGTCTGCTCGCGCTCGTGATGCTCGAAGAGTCGCTGATCGGGGGCGGCTTGGGGCTTGTTCTTGGCCATTCTGGTCTGTGAAATGGCGAGTGTACCGACCCGGGTAGGGACGGGCGGGTCTGCGCGGCGACTGTTCCAGACGCCCATACCACCGAGACTGGTCGTCACTCTGTGAGGGACTTGCTCCGTTGAGATCCCGACTAATTCCGTTCGTGTTGCACCCCTTCAGGGTGCGGAAGAGGTTTTGGGAGGTTGCTTTTCCGGGGGCGGCGCTCCTCGAAGACTCGTCGCTCTGCCCCCGGCTACTCACTACCAGTCTTTCAGACTGAAGAAAAAGGCGTTGCAACAGAGCATGCTGGACTCTGAGGGCGATACGATACTGCCATGAACGACACCGAACTATTGGAAGTGGCGCGGCTGGTGCGCGGATTGGTTGAGAAGCGGATTGAGCACTCGCCCGAGTTGAGGCGGGCGGGTGAGATTGTGGCGCGGTGGCTCATGGAGATGGTGGGTGAGCGGCCGCGGGAGGGGATAGAGGGCGGCGGAGTATTGAATGTTGGGAATGTCGAGACTGGCGGGGTTGAGGCGGAGAAGCGAGACGGGGATGCGGGGCGGGTCGGCGATGCGGCGGTGGTGATGAAGGAAGCGGGGGAGGCGCGTGCGACGATCGGCGCGGCGGCGGGTTCGCGTGGGATTGTGCCGTTGAAGATCGGGGGTGCGGTGATCCCGCTGTCGGTGGCGGGGACGACGGAGGAGATCGGTCGCGCGCGTGCGTCGGCGGATGGGCCGGTGGTGGATCCCGCGCTCGAGGAGACGTGGTGGGATCGGGCGCGCGATGTCGATCTCGGGTTGATCGAGTCGCGTTGCCGGTTGAAGGCTCGCTCGTGCGAGTTGTATGTGGCGCGGAGCGTGCTGTCGTCCGGGGTCGATGATCCCGAGCAACGTCAGCGGTTGTACGAGGAGATCGGGGAACTGTTGCGCGTGGCCAAGGCGACGCCGGATTGCTTCCTGTGGGTGTTGTGGCGCGAGCGCGAACAGCCGGCGGATGATGTCGTGACGCGGATCGCCTCGTGTTACCGCGCGCTGGCGGAGGCGGCGGGGGTGATGCAGCGGGTGGATGATGCGGGCGAGCGTGCGGG
>JAGVLZ010000358.1 GCA_020054055.1 Phycisphaerales bacterium | reverse complement strand
GTCGGCTGCCCTTGCGTGGTGAAGATTCAGGCCTGGACAACGGGCCGCGCGGCGATGGGGGGCGTGGCGACGGCGAAGACCCCCGAGGAGGCGCGCGGTCACGCTTCGCGGATGCTGGAGATGAAGGTCGGCCATTTTCCGGTGACGGAGGTGCTGATCGAGCAGAGACTGCCGATCGCACGCGAGTTCTTCGTGTCATTTTCGATCGACGATCGCGAGCGGGCGCCCGTGCTGCTTTTCGCGGCGTCGGGCGGATCGGGGGTCGAGGAACGGGCGGCGGAGGTGCGGAGGATCGCGTGCACGGCCGCATCGGGGCCGGATGAGCGTGCGCTCGGGAGCGCGCTCGATGGGATGGGGGTGACATCTTCAGAAAAGGCACTGCTGGCCGCATCGATCCGTGCGCTCTTCGGCGTCGCGCGCGGCAACGAGGCGCGATCGCTGGAGGTCAACCCGCTGGTGACGACGCCGGATGGCCGCGTGGTCGCGCTCGACTGTCGCATGACGATCGACGATGCGGCGGTGTTCCGTCATCCCGAACTGGGGATCGAGATCGCCCGCGAACTCGACCATCCCCCCACCGACCTTGAGAAGGTTGCGTACCGAGTCGAGCACGAGGATCATCGGGGCACCTTCTTTTTCGCGCAGATGAACACCGTCGCCGCGCCGGGATCGAAGGGGCTGGTCGGTTTCCACGGGGCGGGTGGCGGCGGTTCGATGATGTCGATGGACGCGATCACGAACGCCGGGTTCACGATCGCGAACTTTACCGAAACATCAGGAAATCCCTCGGCGGCGAAGGTGTATCGCGCGGCGCGGATCATCCTGATGCAGCCGGGGCTGTGCGGGTATTTCGGGTCGGGGTCGGGGGTCGCGAGCCAGGAGCAGTTCTGGTCGGCGTATGGGCTTGCAAAGGCGTTCTGGGAACTCGATCTGGATATTCCCGCGGTGATCCGCTTGGGCGGGAACACGGAAGATCGCGCGGTGGAGATTCTGCACGAGGCCGCGAAGGGGCTGCGGACGCCGATCGAGGGGTACAAGAAGACTGACCCGCCGGCGAAGATCGCGGAGCGGTTTGCGGAGTTGGTGGGCGCAGGAACCCGTGTTTGGGCACCGCGCCCGGCGCGTCGGCCCGCATTCGTCGGCGCGGCATCCGCGGTTTCGTTCTCCATCAAAGGGGGCAAGCTCTGGATCGACGCCACAGCGTGGAAGCGAAACTCGCCGGGAATCGTGTCTCGCGCATCGGGGCTGCTTCGGGACGAAAACGGTCGGCCAGCATTGGCGGTCGCACCGGAAGAACTGACGGGCAAAGACAGCGAACTGATCGGCTGTGAGGTGGAGTGCCGGAATGCCGGGGTTGACGGTGTTTTCGTCGAGTTGGAGATTCCTGGGCTTGGACCAGATGCGAGAGCGTCGAAGGGAGGCCGGTGATGGCTCCGCTGCTTTCTTCCGCGGATCGCGTCATCGTCCAGGGTATCACCGGGCGCGAGGGGCAGGCGCGGACGCGCCTGATGCTCGATTACGGAACGCAGGTGATCGGCGGTGTGACGCCGGGCAAAGGGGGAGCGGAGGTTTTCGGCCTTCCGGTGTTCGACTCGTGCGCGGCTGCGGTCGCGGCGCTGGGGTTGATTGATGTTTCGGTGCTGTTCGTGCCTGCGGCGGGGATCAAGGACGCGGCGCTGGATGCGATGCGAGCGGGCGTGAAACTCGTCGTGCTGGTCGCGGACCGCGTGCCGGTGTGGGACGCGATGGAGATCGCGGCGGAGGCGAAGGAGCGCGGCGCGGAGTTTCTAGGACCGAACACGCTGGGGATGATCGCGCCGGGCGAGGCGGTCGTGGGCATGATCGGCGGTCGCGCGGAATCGGCGCGGCAGTGGTTCAAGCCGCCGCTCGCAGGACCGGGAGGGCGCGGCGTGGGGATCATCTCTCGGTCGGGTGGGATGTCGTCGAGCACCGGCTATTACCTCGGGCAGGCGGGCGTGCGGATCAGCACGATCGTTCACGTCGGCGGCGATGCGGTTCTGGGGCTGCGCCTCCCGGATGTGGCGCTGAAGTTCCAGGCTGATCCGAGAACGGAGGCCATCGCGATCTTCGGCGAGATCGGCGGTTCGCAGGAAGAGGACCTCGCGGCCTTGATGAAGGCGGGCAAGGTCACGAAGCCGGTGATCGCGTACATCGGTGGCAAGGCCGCGAAGGCGGGAACGCGGTTCAGTCATGCGGGGGCGATCATCGAGGGGAACACCGGGACGCACGCGGGGAAGGTCGCGGCGTTGAAAGAGGCCGGCGCGATCGTGGTGGATTCCTTCGGTGAACTCCCCGCGGCGGTCGTCGGCGTTCTCAAGAAACAAGGGAGCAGAGCGCTGATGAGCGAACAAGAGAAGAACGCGGCGTGGACGACGGCCGTGACGAAGATCGAGCCGAACAAGGTGGCGGTGCGCGGGCACGACATCGCGGACCTGATGGGGAAGGTTTCGTTTGGCGCGGCGGTGTACCTGATCCTGACGGGACGATTGCCGGATGAGAAGGTCGGGCGACTGATGGATGCGATCCTGGTGTCGAGCATCGATCACGGGGCCACGCCGCCGAGTTGCCTCGCGGCGCGGACGGTGGCGAGCACCGGCGCATCGCTCTCGCAGTCGGTCGCGGCGGGGATCATGTCGATCAACAAGCACCACGGCGGAGCGATCGAGGATTGCGCGAGGTATCTGGGGGGGTTGATCGCGCAAACGGAGCGCCGAGCGCCGGCGACGGGCCGCACGCTCGACGAGGTCGCCACCGAGGAAGTCGCGCGGATCAAGTCATCGGGCTCTCGCATCAGCGGCTTCGGGCACCGCGTTCACACGAAAGACCCGCGCACCGTGCGCCTCTTCGAGCTCGCGGCGGAGGCGGGTCTGACCGAAGCGACCGGCAAGCACATCGCGGCGGCGCGCGCGATCGAGAGAGCGTTCGCCGCGATTTCCGGGGGGGGCAAGCCGCTGCCGATCAACGTGGACGGCGCGATCGGGGCGATCCTCGCGGACCTGGGGCTGGACCCTTCCGGGGGGGTGTTCAACGGCATCTTCATGATCGCGCGCACGCCGGGGCTGGTGGCGCATGTGGTCGAGGAGCAGACGAGGGAGAAGCCGATGAGGCGGATCGACCCGGTGAATCATGCGTACGATGGGCCGAGCGGGGACTGAACCCCGAGAGCCGAACATTCTTCTGAATTTTGCGCCCCCCTTTGGGGGGCGTCGCCTCTTCGCAGGCGCAAAGCCGCCTGCGAAG
>JAGVLZ010000019.1 GCA_020054055.1 Phycisphaerales bacterium | reverse complement strand
GCGTGCCGCGGGATTCACCCTGCACCGGACTGCCAATTGCCACAGCGAGAAAGCATCCGGACATCCCCGCAAGACTCCACCAGGCAACAAGGCGCATGGGCACCTCCGCTCTGAACGGGTCACACAACAGCATACCCCCCGAGAGAATGCGTCAAGCCTGTTCTCAATATCTTAACTTTGGAGTCCCCCGGAGTGCGAACGGAACGCTACCGCAGCCCATACTCCTTCAACTTCCGATACAGCGTGCGCTCCCCGATCCCCAGCAACTGCGCGGCCTGCTCGCGGTTGCCCGCGGTAAGGCGGAGGGTCTCGCGGATCGCGCGCTTCTCCAGTTGTTCGAGCGACGTGCCCGCGAGCGAGCCGGGGGCACCGCTTGCTTGCGCGCGTGGCTCGTTTGATTCGTCCGCATCGTCCGCGCTCACGATGTCCCCGGGGATGTGGCGGACATCCAGTTTCCCCTCCGACGCCCCCATCACCACCATGTTCTGCACCACGTTCAGGAGTTGCCGCACGTTGCCGGGCCAGGCGTAACTGGTCAAGCGCATCATCGCGGCGTCGGTGATGTCGGGGATCTCCATCTTGTTCTGGGCCGCGTACTTGGCGATCGCGTGGCGTACGATCCGCGGCACATCCTCGCGCCGCTCCCTCAACGGCGGCAGCACGATCTCCGAACCCTTGATCCGGAAGTACAGATCCTCGCGGAACTTCCCCTCCGCGATCATCGCCTTCGGGTCCTTGTTCGTCGCGCTGACGAAACGCACATCGGCCTTGCGCGGCTCGTTCGAGCCGAGGCGCACCACCTCGCCGCTCTCCAGCACGCGCAGGAGTTTCGCCTGCATCGTCAGCGGCATGTCGCCGATCTCATCGAGAAAAAGCGTCCCGCCGCTGGCGTACTCAAAGACGCCTTCGCGGTCCTTCTCTGCGCCGGTAAACGCCCCGCGAACGTGGCCGAAGAGTTGATCCTCCAGCAGTGATTCGCTCTGCCCCGCGCAGTTGAAGGCAACGTACCGTCGGTCCTTCCGCAGCGAGTTCTTGTGGATCGCCTGCGCGATGAGTTCCTTGCCCGTGCCGCTCTCCCCGAGCACCAGCACCGGAAGGTTCGACGCGGCAACCGTCTTCACAGTCTGAAGAATGCGGCGCATCGGCTCCGAACCCGCGATGATCCCCTCGAAACCCTCGTGCTGCACAAGGCCCGCGAGTTCATTCCCGCCCGCGTGGCGCAGCAGCACCGTCTCCGCCGCTCGATTCACGAGCGAACGAAAGAGTTCGAGGTCCAACGGCTTCTCGATGAAGTCGTACGCGCCGTGCTTGAACGCCGCGCGCGCCGTCGGGACGTCGCCGTGGGCCGTGACCATGATGCACTCGGCGTCCGCCTGCATCGACCGCGCTGCTTCGAGGATTTTCAGCCCCGCATCCGCCCCGTCGGACGCAACACCATTCGTTCCGCCGCTTGTGGGCATGCGCAGATCAGTGACGATCACATCGAAGGAGCCGTGACGAAGTTCCTGGAGCGCCGCATCGACCGTGTTCACAATTGTGCAGACGTGGCCGGGCTTGCGCAGCGCGTCGGCCATCACCTCGGCGTGGTCCACCTCGTCGTCGACAATCAAAACCTGCGCTCGCGGCGTCTCAGCCATTGTGCCTTTTTACCTCTTCTTCGATCCACCCACTCCCACAAACCGCCGCGACCCGCACAACGCCACCGCGATCGCGTCCGCCACATCCACCGGCTTCGGCAGACTCGCAAGCCCCAGCACCGTCGCCACGGCGTACTGCATCTGCGCCTTGGTCGCGCGGCCGTTGCCGGTTATTGCCTTCTTCACTGTCGCCGGAGGCACCTCCACCAGCGGCAGCCGGAACTTGGCCGCCGTCAGCAGGATCACCCCCCGCGCGTGGGCCATGATGATGGCCGTGCGGGGATGCCCGAAATGAGCAAACAGGCTTTCCACACAGATGCATCCAGGCCGCGTCCGCTCGATCAATGCCGTCAGATCCCGCTCCAACTCAGCCAAACGCCTCGAAATCGACTGCTTTTTGTCGAGGCGAAACACCCCCGCCTCGATCACTTCCACGGCTCCCAATCCCAGAGAATCTGCCCGAATTGCGGCGTATCCAGTAAGCGAGAGACCGGGGTCTATTCCAAGGGTGACCATGAGGTGGATGCTACTTCAACCACCGCCGGGCTGGCGGTTCAATTCGACCAACCCATCCCCTATTCCGAGTATGCACGACCCTTGCGCATCCCCATAAGTAGTGCAAACACAAATTTTTCGTTTCTTATCGCCCCGCGACGCTGGACAACACGATTGAATGGGAGTAGTCTATTCCTCAGTTGGATATCCCACTTGCCCCCCGGAAGCCGGATCTGGCGCCGTTTCGGTGCCGATCCGGTTTTTTTCGTTTTTGCCGCTCGCATCTGCGTGGAATCGCGCGGAATTACCCATCTCAGTGCGTGGTGTCGGATTCGATCACGCCGTCACGGAAGCGCACCACTCGTTGACAGCGCTCCGCGATTGATTCGTCGTGGGTGACCACGATGATGGTCATGCCCGCGAGATGAAGGTCCTCGAAGACTTGAAGGATCGCCTGGCCCGTGGCTGAATCGAGGTTTCCCGTCGGCTCGTCGGCCATGAGCACAACGGGTTTGGTGACGAGCGCGCGGGCGATGGCGGCGCGCTGCTGC
>JAGVLZ010000052.1 GCA_020054055.1 Phycisphaerales bacterium | reverse complement strand
GCTGGGCGAACGCGAGCATCGGGTGCTCTCGTCGCTCGGCGCGTGCGAAGCCCCCACCCCCCGCGTCGTGGCGCACGGCGAACAACTGGGGGACCACACGGTGCTTTGGGCGGTGATGGAGCGCCTTCCGGGCACCCCCGTGGCGGCTCACCTCCACAAGGACGTGCTGCCACACCTGATCGACGCCGCGACGAACTTCCATCGCGTGTGCGACGGCCGGGTTGCACTCGAACCACCCAGGCCGCATAACTGGCCCGTTCTCCTCGAACGCTCGCGCGAAGCGATCCATGACAATCCGACGATTCCGCACGCGGCGGAGTGGGCGGCGGCGATCCGGCATGTGATGAAGTCGCTGCCCCGCCTGCTGGCCATCTGGGAGGCGCGCCCCATGAACACGATCTGCCACGGCGACCTGCACCCCGGCAACTGCATGGAGCGCCCCGTCGGCTCCGCCTGGGGCGGCCCCGGGCACATCCTCTTTGATTTCGCCGACGCTCACCGTGGGCACTGGGTCGAGGACGCGGTGTACCTGGAGCGCATGTACTGGGCGCGCCCGCAGGTGCTGGAGGGGATCAAGCCCGTCTCGATGATGGCCAAGGCGCGGAAGTCGATGGGTTTGGAGGTGAGCGACGACTACCAGACGCTGGCGAACGTTCGGCGGGCGCTGATGGCGGCGACGTCGCCCGCATTTCTTGAGACCGAGGGGTCGCGCTCCTACATGAACGCGGCGATCGAGACGTTGGAGCGCGTGCTGATGCAGTTCAGGGTGTGAACGGGGGCATCGGAGGGTGCCACCACCTCCAGGCGCGTCGGGATCGTCGGCGGGTGGTGACGCCCAGCAAGTTCGCACCACCGACGCGCGGCGGGATCGGTGTCGGCACCCCGAAATGAACATGGCCCGCGCACCTGGGTGCGCGGACCATGGGTTGTCAGATCAAACTGCGGTTACGCGCGCCGGCGACGGGCAATCAGGACCGCACTCGGGACGAGAAGAGCGAAGGCCGCCGGAGTCGGGACGAAGAAGACATCCGCCTGGAGCGTGTCGATTCCGGTGTTGAACTCGATCACGTCGCCCAGAGTTGTCGAATCGATCAGCGCGAGGTAGGGGGCGAGTTCCGGGTCGTTGAGGTAGAAGAACCGGTCGCCGTCGCGAGTGCGCTCGAACTGGTCCAGGATGATGAGGCTCATGAGTTCGCCGACGCTGCCGCCGGGGAGATGATCCTCGGCGAGCATGCCGACCCACGGGTCGATGCTGTTGACATCGGGGTAGACGGAGGCGAGCGCGGCCTGCACGGCCACGTCGCTTGAGATGTCGGCGAACGACGCCGCGGCGGTCAGCCCCATGTCGACGCGGAGGGTGTTGTAATCGCAGATGCCGTGGTCGCGCCCGCGCTGAATGTTGAGCACCGCAAGATCGAACCCGCCGGCGCCGGGAGGGCCGAACAGGAAGTTGCGAACATCATCAACGATCTTCGTATCGATCTCCTGCGCCGCTTGGGAGGCCAGCCCCTTGAGGATCGGATCGATGCCCCCCGCGCCTGGGATGAGCGTGGGGTCGAAGAAGGCGCTCTGGAGCGGCAGATTGCCCTGCGGGATGACACTCCCGTCGTTGTTCAGCCGGAGCAGTGTCGGGCTGAGCAGAGTGTGACCGATGCGGAACGCCGCAGTCGAGAACTCGGTCGCGATCCCGGCGTCCACCGTCGAGTTGTAACCCGCGTATGCCGGCAACGATCCCGCTCCGAGCAACGAGGGAAGCCAGTCGGAGTAGGTGATCTTCTGGATCTCGGCGCCGACGATTTTGCGCGCCGTCTGATAGACGTCTTCGTCGGACATCCCCGGATTCGCCTTGGCGATCTGGTCGGCCCAACGGTTGTGCTCGCGGACCCACAGGGTGTGCATCGAGGCCAGCCCCGCCTGCTCGTTCACGCGAACGTCGCCGCCGACAAAGAACGTGGTCGGATCGGAGCCGGGTGCCGAGCCGTTGGGCAGGCCGAAGGTGTTGTAGGGCATGAGGTCGCCGCTGGCGTGCGCGGTCGTGAGGAGGCGGCCCCCGCTCAGGGTGCGCAGCGTGGTCGCGCGCCCCGAATCGGAGCCATAAACCATCGAGCCGTCGATGAACGCCGAAATCTCGTTGGGTTGCTGGCGAGCGTTCGTCGTCCCTGTGGTTGCGTCGTAGATCGAGCGGGTGAACCCGATCGGCGTGCCGACAAAGCCCGGATCTCCGGGGCTCGTCGGGATCGGCGCCGATTCGGTTGCCCCCGCGGACGTCAGGCTCAGGTCATGGTCAATGAACTGGCCCCACTGCCAGACAAGGTCGGACATGCCGCGGCTGTTCAGTATCGAGCCTCCCTGCGCCACCACCGCGTTCGAGATATCGCGCGGGTTCGGGCGAGAAGCGCCGGCCATCGCCGACAGGCCGTCCGAGTAGGCAGGAATGGAGAGGCGTAGAAGATTCGTTCCCGCCGCGCCGAACGCCGGGCTGGCGATGTTGTTCCCGCTGCCGTCGAAGGTTCGATTCTCCGCGAGGGACGAGCCCGAACCCGACAGGAGAACCAACGCGACCAAACCCGTGCGAATGCTGGACATTTTCTTTTCTCCTAGCCCACCGCCAAGGCCAATGCCGCTGGACCGGCTTCGGGCGCAACGTCAATGTAGCCTGACCTGGAGAATCCACCAAATTCTTCGAGATGCAAGGAATAATCTTGAAGATCACCGAACTATGCGTCTATTCTGAGGAATTCCGATCCGAAAACGCCGCGGTAGGGGATAGTCTTGCATTCAATTTGGTCTTTGTATGGGTAAGTCGGGCAATGGAATATCGGTCCCGTCCTCCCAGAGCGAGAAGAGCCGATGGGGTGTCACACGCCGATGATGTTCACGCCGCAATCGACGTAGATGTTCTCGCCGGTGACTCCCGATGAGAGGTCGGAGATGAGCCACGCGGCCGTGCCGCCGACTTCCTTGCCCTCGATGTTGCGCCGGAGGGGGGCGCGGGTGGGCGTGTGCTCGAGCATCGTGTCGATGCCCCCCACCGCCGACGACGCGAGGGTGCGCAGCGGGCCGCCGGAGATCGTGTTGACACGGATATTCGCCTGGCCGAGTTCGGCGGCGAGGTAGCGCGCGGTGCACTCGAGCGCCGCCTTCGCGACGCCCATGACGTTGTACCCCGGCACGACTTTCTCCGAGCCGTAGTACGACATCGCGAGGATCGAGCCTCCTCCCGAGTCGCGCATCAACGGCGCGGCGCGCTTCGCCATCGCGGCCAAGGTATAGGCGGAAATGTCGATCGCGGAGAGGTACGACGCGCGCGGCGTCTCGTTGAACTTGCCGGGGACGAGCCACTCGCGATCGGCGAACGCGATCGAGTGAACGACAAAGTCCAGGCGCGAGTGCGCCTTCGCGTACGCGGCGAAGACGGCGTCGAGATCCTCATCCTTGCCCGCGTCGCACGGCACCATCCACGCATCGGTGATGCCGAGGCTCTCGACGGCCTTGCGCGTGCGGCGCTCATTCTTTTCTCCGGGGAGATGCGTGAAGGCGCAGCGCCCGCCGAGTTTGATGACCGACTCCGCGATGAAGGTCGCGTAGGAGCGATCGTTGGCGACGCCGAAGATGAGGCCGACTTTGCCGTTGAGGATTGACATGCCTGAATCGTAAAGGCATTTACGATGGAGGCACAGAGACACAGAGAAGAGATTGAGATGGGGAACTGGGACAAAGACGACAAAGCCATGATTCAGGCCGGTGCCGCTGATCGTCCCTGCCTTTTTGACTACTTTTCCCTGCCTTTCGCTGTGCCTCAGTGTTGCGGTGGTGAACGTCTTCGGTGTTCCGACAGCAACCGACAGGTCATTACCACGATCCGTAGCGGTTTCGACAGACATTGTCGGGTTTTTCACACCATCCATTGTGATCGCCCCGAAGAGGGCACAAATCGTAAATCGTTGTCAATCAAAGACTTACGATTCATCGGCTCATCGCTGCGCTAAAAGGTGCGCTTTTTGTGAAGTTCTCCCTTGAGCGCACCACGGCTAGAGGTATAGTCGAGTCTCTGCCCAACCAGTTGCGGCATGATGCGGCATCGTCGATACCGATCATAGTCCGAACTTGAGCAGAATGGTGGTCCGGTCGGGCCGGTCTTCCGCGTGCGGCGGCGGAGGTCGGCGGGTGGGTTCTGCCGCGGGTGGAGGTTCGGCGATGGCCGTGCTGTGCGACACCCAGATCCGTGAACTGGTGGGCATCGAGCCTTTCGCTGACGCCGCGCGCCGCGCGGGGAAGATCTCCTACGGCGTGTCGAGTTACGGGTACGACGTGCGAGTCGGGACGCGCTTCAAGATCTTCACCCCCACGACGCGCTCGGGGGGCATCGCGGTGGTGGACCCCAAGAACTTCAGCGATGAGTTCATGGTCGAGGTGGATGTCGCGAAGATCGGCACGGATCACGTCATCATCCCCCCGAACTCCTTTGCGTTGTGCGAGACGGTGGAGACCTTCACGATCCCGCGCGACCTGCTGGTGATCTGCGTCGGCAAGAGTACCTACGCCCGCTGCGGCCTGATCGTCAATGTCACGCCGCTGGAGCCGGAGTGGCGCGGCAAGGTGACGCTGGAGATCAGCAACAGCACGCCGCTGCCGGCGAAGATTTACGCGAACGAAGGGTTGGCGCAGTTGATCTTCCTGAAGGCCGACCGGGTGTGCGCGGTGAGTTACGCGGACAAGAAGGGGAAGTACCAGGACCAGGAAGGTCTGACACTGCCCAAGGTGGATTGAAAGCAGAAGGCATTCACCGCAGAGGCGCGGAGGACGCACAGGAAGACAGATAGAAGGGCTAAAGACTCAGAACTCAGGACTTTTCAGGAGAGACAGCATGGCAACGATCGGCAAAAAAGGTGACGGCAAGCGGCTCGGTGCGGTGAAGGGGCGGAAGCAGGTCTACAACGCTTCGACGGACCGCTTCATCAAGGTGGACCCGGCGACCGGCCTGTTCATGGACGTGAAGGCCGACGCGAAGCCCTTCGCGGGGGTGCGGAAGAGCAAGAAGGTGAAGAAGAAGGCGGCGGCGGGCAAGAAGGCCGTCAAGAAGAAAGTCGGGAAGAAGAAGGGCAAGAAGAAGGCGAAGCGGTGAGGTGGTTGACGCTCACCGTCTGCTATCAGCATGGATGGACGTGTATTAATCCAAGCCCGAATTGACTCTGCCAAACGCTGACTTTGAGTCGAGGTGAATTGTGGCAACATCTGACAAATTGGCTGAAATCAACGCATTGATTGCTGAGCGCAATTCCGAGTTCCGTCCAATTGGCGAAATTGCAGTGGACCGAGGAGACGGTGAAACACTCTGGCCTGTCTCAAAGCTCAAACTCCTCTTTGGCTACCGACCAGACGAGTCCATTCGACCAGCGCTCGATCGGGCGAAGATCGCCGCTGGACATGCTGAATGGGATCTAAAGGAGCACTTCGTCGATGGTGATCTCTTCAACGAACCGGGTGAAATTTTTGTTACGAAGTACGCCGCTTTTTTGGTGATCCAAAACGCGGACGTGCAAAAACGCCCTGTCGCGCTGGTTCAAGCGTTTTTCGCGCTTCAAATCGACAAGCAGCTTCTGGAAGACGAGAAGCGATTGCGATTCAGATACGAAGTTCAGACTGAGAACAAGAAGTTGGCTGGCGCAGCAGTGGAAGCAGGCGTCAAGGACATGGCGAAGTTCAACGGGATGGGAATCAGCACCCTTTACGGCGGGCTTTCTGTTGGCCAAATCAAGTCTCGGAAGGGCATTAGGGAGAGCGGCACGTTCTTGGACTATGTGGGAAGCGAAGAGCTCGCGGCGAACTTGTTCCGAATCACTCAAACGGCTGCCTCCCTCCGACGGCAAGTGGCGCTTGACGAGAACAAGGCTTGCAACACCCATCGTCGCGTCTCGGACGATGTGAGACAGACGATAGTTCGCGCAGGTAATACCCTTCCCGAGGATTTGCCTCGGGCTGCATTGGGGATCGACAAGCTGCTGACGGTGAAGAAACGCGACCTCACGAAGACCCTTCCTCCATCCAAAGCAACGGTGTAGAAATGATTGAGACAATTTATCAACTCGTAAAGGACATCCTTGGTGCGTCCGAGACTGATCGTCGGGCTCAGTTGTCCAATGCACAGTGGGAAAGGACTCTCGCGGAGCTTGATCGGCAACAGCAGCGTCGAGTTCAGGCGGTTAACCGCGCCGGCGACGAGCGAAGAGGCCGTATAACTCACGATTTTATTGACCGCGGATGCTACAACAGCGGATTGAGAGAACAAGCTGAAACACAAGCAGAAGTCGACAAGATAGATGAGATCAATAATTCCAATGCAGAGTTTCAATATCTGAAGGACATGATCGAACTCGAGCGACAGAAGCTCGGAATTGCGTGAGTTCTTGAAGAGGTCAAATGCGTACTGACCGCCTGTTCACACAAGCCGACTCCGACCCCCTCGCCACCGTCGCGTGGGTGAAGCGGTCGTCGACGATGGGGTTGAGTGTTGAGATTGGAAACCCTTAATGTTTGGATGGTTCAAGAAAAAGCAGGCTGACCCTCTTCCTGTGGAAATCCACGAGGCCGATCGCGATCTTGTGACCTCGACTGATATTGATTGGTTTGAAACTCTAACGCCGGACGACGTGCGATCACTTCTCCAAGTAGACGATGTAGCCCGTATGGCACATTTTTTAGGAAAAAAAGAAGCCGGCATGTCAGAAGATGCTGCCGCTGCATCAGTCCGCAAGAGTTCCCTGTATTACTATCTGACGATTAAAGGACGCGACAAGGAACCGGATTGTTTTCAAGACGAAGACGCTCGTTTGCCATTTTGCGTGAAGGACCGGGTTAACAGTCTCTGTTTGGCTCGCTTGACACATGAACTAATGGAATCTTCGACGTCGATGAACGCAGTCGCTCGGGCGTTTTTACGCTCCGATCCGTAAGGCACCTGATTGCATTTGAGAGCCTGATGAACATTACTCGCAAATTTACCCAGCCCAACTCCGACCCCTTCGCTACCGTCGCGTGGGTGAAGCGGTCGTCGAAGATCACCAACCCCGACGGCTCCGTCGTCTTCCAGATGGACGATGCGGAGGTGCCGGAGACCTGGTCGCAACTGGCGACCGACATCATGGTGTCGAAGTACTTCCGCAAGGCGGGGGTGCCGGAGGATGGCGGGCCGAATGGAGTTCCTACTGCCTCTTCTACCCCTTCTAGTGGCACGGGTTTGCAACCCGTGTCTACCGGCTCTGCCGCATCCGGGGTCGTGAAAGACAAAGGCGTAGAAGAGGGAGACACGGGTTGCAAACCCGTGCCACCAGGTTCTGTGGACAAGGCAGGGAGAAGGACCGGGCCGGAGAAGTCGGCAAAGCAGGTGATTCATCGCCTCGCCGGTTGCTGGAAGCACTGGGGGGAGACGAACGGGTACTTCGATTCCGCGGAGGATGCGCAGGCGTTCTACGACGAACTCGTCTACATGATGGTGCACCAGATCGCGGCCCCGAACTCTCCCCAGTGGTTCAACACGGGGCTGAACTGGGCCTACGGGATCAGCGGGCCGGCGCAGGGGCACTTCATCGCGGACCCGGAGACGGGCGAGGTGAGGCAGGCGACGGACGCGTACTCGCACCCGCAGCCGCACGCTTGTTTTATCCAATCGATCGACGACGACCTCGTGAACCCCGGCGGGATCATGGACCTGTGGGTGCGCGAGGCGCGGCTCTTCAAGTACGGGTCGGGGACGGGGACGAACTTCTCGAAGTTGCGCGGCGAGAACGAGCCGCTCTCCGGCGGCGGCAAGTCGTCGGGCTTGATGTCATGGCTTCGCATCGGTGACCGCGCCGCCGGTGCGATCAAGTCCGGCGGCACGACGCGCCGGGCGGCGAAGATGGTGTGCCTCGACCTCGACCACCCCGACATCGAGGCGTTCATCAACTGGAAGGTCCGCGAAGAGATCAAGGTCGCGGCCATGGTCGAGGGGCTGAAGTCGCTCCGTGACAAGCGCGCGAGCGCCGTGGACCAGGAGACGATCGGCGAGACGGCCGACCGGCTGGGGCTGAAACTCGACTACGACTTCAACGGCGAGGCCTACTACACCGTCAGCGGGCAGAACTCGAACAACTCGGCGCGCATCCCCGACGAGTTCTTCGACGCGCTCGACAAGGACGCGGACTGGAACCTGCGCTGGCGCATGGCGAAGAAGAACGGGAGCGACATCGCCAAGACGCTGAAGTCCCGCGACCTGTGGGACCAGATCGCCTACGCCGCGTGGCGCTGCGCGGACCCCGGCGTGCAGTACGACGGGACGATCAACGCGTGGCACACCTGCCCGAAGTCGGGGCGGATCAACGCGAGCAACCCGTGCAGCGAGTATTGCTTCCTCGACAACACCGCCTGCAATCTTGCGTCGATCAACCTGCTGAAGTTGTACGACTCGAAGAAGCGGCAGTTCGACGCGGAGCGGTATGAGCACGCGATCGACCTGTGGACGGTGGTGCTGGAGATCAGCGTGCTGATGGCCGCGTTCCCGAGCAGGGAGATCGCCAAACTCTCGTATCAGTACCGCACGCTGGGGCTGGGCTACGCGAACATCGGCGCGATGCTGATGCAGGCGGGGATCGCGTATGACTCCGAGGAAGCCCGCGCGGTGTGCGGCATGCTGACCTCGATCCTCACCGGGCGCTCGTACCGCCAGTCGGCGCTGATGGCGCAGGAGCACGGCCCCTTCCCCGGCTACTCGAAGAACAAGGCGGACATGCTCCGCGTGATGCGGAACCACCGGCGGGCCGCGATGGGCGCCTCGCGCACCGCGAAGGAGTACGAGAACCTCTGCATCCGCCCGGTGCCGATCGATCACTCGATCGTGAAGCACGGGAAGGTGAACATCAAGAACTCCTCGGTCCTGCTCGAACGGTCGGCCGCGGCGTGGGACGATGCGCTCCACCTGGGTGAGCAGCACGGCTTCCGCAACGCGCAGGTAACGGTCATCGCCCCGACGGGGACCATCGGCCTCTTGATGGACTGCGACACCACCGGCGTCGAGCCGGATTTCGCGCTCGTCAAGTTCAAGAAACTCGCCGGCGGCGGCTACTTCAAGATCGCGAACCAATCGGTCGAGCCGGCGCTCCGCGCTCTGGGCTACATCGAAGCGCAGTTGAAGGACATCCTGACCTACGTTCTGGGAACGCTCGATCTGAACGTGCCCATGCCGACCGTGGATGGCCTCGGTGTGCTGAAGATCACCTTCGCGCAATGGCTGAAGGAAGCGGGGTTGGATGATTCGGACCTCGATCGTCTCACGGCGTCGCTGCCCGGGATGTTCGAGATCTCCTTCGCCTTCGGCGCGTGGAACATGGGCGATGAGGCGCTTGTGCGGGCGCACATCGACGCGATCAAGGCCAAGGCCGACCCCTCATTCAACCTCTTGAAGCATCTCGGCTTGACCCACGCGCAGGTCGAGGCGTTGAACGAGATCATCTGCGGCACGCAGACGGTCGAGGGCGCTCCGCACATGAAGGAGGAGCACCTCTCGGTCTTCGATTGCGCGAACACCTGCGGGAAGAAGGGGAAGCGTTTCATCGCGGTGAACGGGCACATCGACATGATGGCCGCGGCGCAGCCCTTTGTCAGCGGCGCGATCAGCAAAACGATCAACCTGCCGAACAACGCGTCGCTCGACGACATCAAGGACGCCTACCGGCGCTCGTGGGAGAAGGGGCTCAAGGCGAACGCCTTGTACCGCGACGGGTGCAAGATGAGCCAGCCTCTGAGCACCAAAAGCGATGATGGGGCAGCCGTGGGAACTGCTGCAAAGCCCGATCTCAAGGCCGACGTGCGCCTGCTGACTGAGGAAGAGGATGAGGCGCACCTCGTCGAGGCACGCCAGGAAGTGGCGGAAGAGGTCCACGCGGCGATGGCCGCGGCGTCGCTCAGCGATTCGATCGGGCTGTCGGCCGCGACGGATCGCATCCAGCACCGCCCGATGCGTCGGCGTTTGCCGGATACGCGGCGTTCGCTCACCCACAAGTTCAACATCGCGGGGCACGAGGGGTACCTCACGGTCGGCCTCTACGACGACGGCCAGCCGGGCGAACTCTTCATCACGATGGCGAAGGAAGGCTCGACCGTAGGCGGGTTGATGGATTCGCTGGGCACGGCGGTATCGGTCGCGCTGCAATACGGCGTGCCGATCGAGAGCCTCGTCAAGAAGTTCACCCACCAGCGCTTCGAGCCCGCGGGCATGACGACGAACCGGGATATCCCCTTCGCCAAAAGCCTCGTGGACTACATCTTCCGCTGGCTGGGGATGGAGTTCATCGGCGGCTACCGCGAGGCGAACGCGCCGAGGCGCGAGTCGGATGTTCCCGCGGCCGAGGCGACGGAGATGCTCTCCGGCGTCGATCGGTTCGGCGACTTGGTTCGCGATCACGTCGAGCCGCG
>JAGVLZ010000212.1 GCA_020054055.1 Phycisphaerales bacterium | reverse complement strand
GACCACGAGCGCGATCACGCAGACCGGGGCGCACGCCCGTCGGACATCACGCCTCGGCGAAAGCCCCAGCACCATCACGATGACGGTGGCGATGAACAGCACGATCTCCGGGCCGAGGTATCGGAGTTTCTCGACGATGGGGACGGAGGCGAGGACGGAGATCATGGGCGGCCCTCCGCTGATTCGGCGCGTGCCACGCCGACGATGAGCGAGTCATCGAGCGAATCGTCGGGTCGGGCGGAGATCGCATTCTTCGCTGCAATCTGCGAGTGCGAGATCACCGCTGCCACCGATGGCTCGAGCGTTCGGATCACCGGCGTCGGGAAGACCCCAAGCACGATGCACGCGAGCGCCAGCGGCGCGAGCACGCCGATTTCGCGCCTGCTCAGGTCGCGGGGAAGCGCGTTCGGATCAGTGGCATGGGCGTCCCGCCCGTGATCCTGGTGATGCCCGTGCCCGCCCGGCTCGCGCAACGGCCCGAACACGACTTTTCCCACCATGTAGAGCAGATACACCGCCGCGATGATCATCCCGCTTCCGGCGATCGCCGCGTACCACGGCCCGAGATTGCCGAGCGTCCCGCCGCGGCCGATGCCGTTCGCCCCGGACTGGAACGCGCCGAGCAGGCACATGACCTCGCTGACGAATCCGTTGAGCCCCGGCAGCCCCACGCTCGCCATCGTGAAGAAGACCATGAAGAACGCCCACACAGGCATCGCTTTCGCCAAGCCTTCCATCTCCTGCATCGAGCGCGTGTGGTAGCGCTCGTAGATCATCCCGATGCACAGGAAGAGCGCCCCGGTCGAGAGGCCGTGGTTGATCATGTAAAGGACGCTGCCGACGCCACCCATCATGTTGAGCGCGAACATACCGAGCATGCAGAATCCAAGGTGAGCAACGGATGAGTACGCGACGAGTTTCTTCACATCGCGCTGCACCCAGCAGATCAGCCCGCCATACAGGATGCCCACGATGCAGATCGTCGCGATCAGCGGCGCGTACTCGACGACCGCCAGCGGCACAAACGGCAGCACGAACCGATAGATCGCGTACGTTCCGAGTTTCAGCAGAACGCCCGCGAGGACGACCGAACCCGCGGTCGGCGCCTCCGTGTGCGCCAGCGGCAGCCAGGTATGCACCGGGAAGAGGGGCACCTTCACCGCGAAGCCGCACATCAGCGCGAGGAGCACCCACGATTGCTCGCTCAACGACATGCCGCGCGCCGCGGCGGCGAGCGCATCGATATCAAAGTTCCAGGGGATGGTCCCCTGCTTCGTGGCGACATGGGCCACATAGATCAGGCCCGCGAGCGCGATGATCGACCCCGTAAACGTGTACAGGAAGAACTTCGTCGCGGCCCGCTTGCGGTTCGTCGAGCCGAAGAGGCTGATGAGCACATACATCGGAACCAGCGTGAACTCGAAGCAGGTGTAGAAGAAGACGAGGTCGCGGGCGAAGAAGACCCCCAGCATCGGCGCCTGGAGGGCCGTGAGCCACGCGTAAAACGAACGATGATCCTCGGTCACGGCCGTCTTCGACGCCTTCACGCAGATTGGCTGGAGGAACGCCGTCAGAATCACCAGCCACATCGCCACCGCGCCCACACCATAGGAAAGGTGGACCCCCATCTCCGGCAGCACCGCGAAGGAGTTGGCGAACTGATACGTCGCGCCGCTGCCCCAATCAAACCGAGTCGTCATCAGGAAGACGACGAGCAATACGCCGATCGAGACCCCCATCGCCGTGCGATGAGCACGCTCGGCGGGTCGCAGCGCGATGATGATCGCGCCGACGATCGGCAGCGCCATGGCGAGGAGCGGGTAGAGGCTCACGAGCGTGCTCATCTCAGCCGCCCCTCCCCATGATGATGAGGACGATGATCAGAACGACCGCAAGCCCCCCCGCCATCCCCACCGCGTATCCCTGGAGCACGCCGCTCTGGCTCGGCCGGATCGCCCGGGCAAAGAGCCGAGGCAGCAAGCCAAACAGGTTCACCAGCCCGTCGATCACCAGTTGGTCGAACCAGTGGAAGAGCGTCGCGAGCACCCACAGCGGCAGGCGGATGACCGCCTCGTAGAACTCGTCGACGTACCACTTGTTCTGCCCCCAGCGCGGGATCGGCCCCAGCATCGGCAGCAGCGCATCCGCACGGCTCGTCGCCGCCGACGCCCGCCCCGCCAGGTGCAGGAAAAACGCGACCGCGATACCGAGGAATCCCACGATTCCCGAAACGTAGTACATCGCCTTGTGCGGGTCGTAGCCCAGGAACGTGCCGAGGTGCTCCGCATCCGCCCCCTCCACATGATGCGCGCCGGGCGATTCGACGATCGCGGTGGACGAATGCACCATCGAGCCAGCCCACCCATGATGCTCGGGCATCACGAAGTACGTCGGGATCGCGAGGAACGAGCAGAGCGCGAGGATGATGAGAACAGCGTTGATCGCCCAGCCCGGCGGGTGTGGGTGGAAGTGCTCATGGCTCTTCCCAACACCATGAACCTCCGCCTGGTCTTCTCCGTGCTCTCCGTGGTGAGAATCTTCTTCTGCGTGCAGCTCATCGCCGGGCTCGAAGTGTTGCGGGCCGACGAAAACTCGGAAGTAGACGCGGAAGGTGTAGTAGGCGGTCAGCCCGGCGGTCAGCAAAAGGACCCACCCGATCCACTGGCTCCCCCAGATCGTGTCGCCGGGCGTGGTGAACGCCTGCGCCAGGATCATGTCCTTCGAGAAATACCCGCTCGTGATCAGCGGGAACCCCGCGAGATTCAGGCAGCCGACCAGCATCGTCAGCCCCACGATCCGCCAGCCGGGCATCCCCTGCACCCCCGACAACTTCCGCAGGTCCAGTTGCCCCGCGAACCCGTGCATCACCGCGCCGCACGCAAGGAAAAGCAGCGCCTTGAAGAAGGCGTGCGTGAACACATGGAAGCAGGCGCCGGTGCTCGTCAGCACCCCAAGCCCCGCGAACATGTACCCCAGTTGCGACACCGTCGAATAGGCCATGATCCGCTTGATGTCGAACTGGGCCATGCCGATCGTCGCCGCCAGCAGCGCCGTGATCGTCCCCGTCCACGCCACGATCGTCAGCGCGAAATGCGTGTCGTCGAGCAGGAAGAGCGGCATCGTCCGCGCGATCAGGTACACCCCGGCCGTCACCATCGTCGCCGCGTGGATCAACGCGCTCACCGGCGTCGGCCCCTCCATCGCGTCCGGCAGCCACACATACAGCGGGAACTGCGCGCTCTTCCCGAACGCGCCGATCATCAGGAGGCACGGGATCACCCACTCCTGCCACCGCCCATCCAGCGGCCGACCCGCCGCGTCAACACCCAGCCGCACCATCTCAAACAGCGGCCCGTACTCCACCGTGCCGAACGTCACAAAGATCAGGAAGATCCCCACCGCCAGCCCGAGGTCGCCGATCCGGTTGACAATGAACGCTTTCTTCGCCGCGGCCACCGCGCTGGGCTTCTGGAAGAAGTACCCGATGAGCAGATACGAGCACAGCCCGACGCCTTCCCACCCGAGGTAGAGCAGGAAAAGGTTGTCCCCCATCACGAGGCACGCCATCGAGAACACAAACAGCGCGAACGCCGCGAAAAACCGCCCATACCCCTTGCCGACATCGTGCCCCATGTACTCGCTGGCGTACAGCGCAATCAGCGTCGCCAGCCCCGTCACAAAGAGCATCCACAGCCACGACAGGCCGTCCATGTAGAAGCCGAACTGCGCAGTGAGGGACTGGCCCGGCTCGGAACCCCACGAAACACCGATCCATTCGTAGATCTGCGGGTTGATCGGATCCTTTCCTTGATCAATCCAAGCCCAAAACCCTAGAACCGTCACGGCAAAGGAAAGCGCGAGCGAGCCGACAACGAGGACCGCGGGAAGCTTCGTCTTGTTGCGACGCGCAATGAGAAGGCAGCAAAATATCGCAGCGAGAAGCGGAAGCAACGGAATGGCGGCAAACCAAACGAACATACTGTCGGAAACGAGACCTCCTCGTCCAAATCCTTCCATGCCAAACTGTGCCAATAACGTTGAAATATTGCTCACCCGCTCATCTCCCCCCACGCCGCTGCGTCCAGCGTCGCGCGCCGCCTGAAGAGCCACACCACCAGCGCCAGCGCCAGCGCCGCCTCCGCCGCCGCGATCGTCAGGACGAAGATCACGAACACCTCGCCCGTGTGGTTCAGGTGGTACCGGCCGAACGAGATCAGCGCGATCCCCGCCGCCTGAAACATCATCTCCGTGCACAGGAACATGATGATCAGGTTCCGACGCGACACAAATCCGATCACCCCGATCGCGAACATCGCCGCCGAGACGAAGAGAAAGTGATACAGCGTCAGCGGCCCGATCGGCGATTCGGCGGCAAGAACAAGGTTGGAGAGTGAGGTGGGCATGGGGTTCAGTGTCTGAAATCTTATATTTGATATTACAAATCTGATTGTTTGTGTCTCTTCGTCTCTGTGGTGAATGTCTTACTGTCTTGCCGCCGCCGCCTTCTCCGCCTCGCTCATCTCGATCTGCTTGCGTGCGAGAACCACCGCGCCCAGCATCGCCATCAACAGGATGATCCCCGCCAGTTCCAGCGCCATCGGATGCTCGGCGATGAGCGTGAACCCCACGCCGTCGAGGTTCTCCGCTCGAAGGTCGTCAGGAAGCCGCACAACGACTTCCGACCCGACAAGCGTTTCCAGTTCGGGAGAGAGACGAGGCCCACCCAGAAGAACCGTGCTCTCGTCAGGGGGAGTAACAGCAGTCCGCACGCTCGAGATGTCGATATCGGGAATCGAAAGTTCACCGCGAACGGGGGGGCGTGCTGCTAGATACCGCCGAAACTTCTCATCATTCTCAACCAACAAGCGGATCGTCCGTCGTTCAAGATCAAGCACGTTCGCCACTTCCGCCAAGCTCGGCCGCAACAGGCCGCCACGGGGAACGAACGCACCTTGTCGATCGAGCGAGTCGAGCACATTCTTCGGCATCCGCGCCAGCAGCGCCTCCCCCTGCGCCCTCGGCACCGCCGGCTCCAGCGTCCGTACCCCCCGCGCCATCATCGCCGTCAGCAGCGCCAGCAAGACAAACCCCACCACCGTCGCCACCGCCGGCTCGCGGCTGTAGCGGTCGTACTCCGCCGCCACTCCGACCTCGCCTCCCTCAGGAGTCTGCTCCGCGAGCATGATGACGAAGAGGTAGGTAATCAGGATCGCCCCGGCATAGATGATGATCAGCGCGAACGCCATGAACTCCGCCCCGAGCATCAGGTAGAGCGCGCTCGACGACAGGATCGTCATGATGAAATACAGCGCCGCGTACACCGGCTTGGGGTGTGAGATCACCCGCACCGCCGACCCGAGGGCGATCGCCGTGAAGATGTAGAAGTAGAACCCAGGCCGTTCCCCCCCCGCCTTCAGCCCCAGCGCCAGAAAAGCCCCGCCGAGGCCGACGGCAGCCAGAAGCGCCCCGATGATCTGCGGGCTGAGTTTGGGGCGGGGCAAGGTCAGCGCCACCCCGAACCCGCCGAGGGCGATGCACAGGTAGAGCAGGATGGGGTTGGCCACGAACTCCAAGGGTCGAAGGACTCCGGCCGCACGCGCGACGCACGCGGGACCGGAGAATAAGGGGTGCGTTAGCGATCAGCAACAGCCGAACGCCCGCTGGCACTGATCCACTTTGACGGCGGCACGGGTTTTCAACCCGTGCGGTTTTCGTCAAAGTGAACCAGTGCTCGCAGGCGGCTTCGTGTCACTCCGTCGGGCGATTTGTTCCGCAACGCGCCGACGCCTTGCGCCCCGCGAAACCCAGCCG
>JAGVLZ010000198.1 GCA_020054055.1 Phycisphaerales bacterium | reverse complement strand
CGCGACGCGAATACCCGGATGCCAACGGCACGCGCGGGCTGACCCACGGCGAAAACGGCGACCTGGCGCGGGCGGGGTGATCGCTCGCACTCACCTGAAGTCAGGTCAGCGGCACGCGCATCCACAAAGTTTGTAGAGCACTCGCGCGCCGACGTTGGCGTCCCACTCGTCGTCCCCCTCGGGGTTTGGTGTGACCTCGTTCAGGTCGAAGCCGAGGATGGTGCGGCCGGAGTCGCGCAACGTCTTCAGGAGCATCGAGGCGGCGTTGAAGGAGAGGCCTCCGGCGACGGGGGTGCCGGTGTGCGGGCAAAGCGCGGGGTCGAGGCCGTCGATATCGAAGGAGACGTAGACGTGGTTCGGGAGCGCGTTGACGGCCTCCTTGCAGAGTTCTTCGAGGCGCTCGCCGCGGGAGAGTCGCGTGAACCAGTCGTAATCGAAGTGCGTGACGACGCGCCCGTTCGAGTTTTTCATCACGGTGAGTTCGCCCTCGCCGTAGTCGCGGATGCCGACCTGGACGAGTCTGGTGACGCGCGGGATGTGATGCAGCACGTTCCACATGATCGAGGCGTGCGACCACTGGAAGCCCTCGAAGGCTTCGCGGAGGTCCATGTGGGCATCGACTTGGAGGATGCCGAGGCCTTCCGGGCCTGCCTTCTCGGAGCAGGCGCGGATGGCGGCGAAGGGGGTGGAGTGATCGCCGCCGACCAATCCAGGGGTCTTGCCTTCCGCGAGCACGGCCCGGACCTGTCGATCGACGAACTCGTTGACGCGCTCGCCGGCTCGGCTGATTTCTTCGAGCGCCTTTGAGTGGTCGGGTGATTCGAGTTCCGCGCCGCCGGCCTCGATGATCGGGGCGGCGAGGTCGCGTGCGCGGCGGCTGAGCCAGAGGATCCCCTCGTGGATGTCCTCCATGAAGAGGCCTTGCTCGTAGACGCGGCCGAACTGGTGGTCGTAGAGATCGACCTGGGCGGATGCTTCGAGGATGGCCTGCGGGCCGCCGGAGGCGCCGCCGCCGTAGGAAGTGGTGGCGTCGAAGGGGACGGGGATGAGGATGATGCGCGACGCTTCGCGCGTGGAGGGAAGGCCGAAGATCCCGGCTCCGGGTTGGGCGGCGGCGTCTGGGTCGAAGGGCATGATGGGGATGATATGTCCATCGCGCCATGACAAAGCGGGCCGGAGATCATCCGGCCCGCCGAGTCAGTTCAGAGTTGAGGTTGACGACTCGATTACTGCCTGGGCAGCATCACGGCGTCGATGTAGTGCACCACGCCGTTGGTCGCGTAGACGTCGGACTTGGTGATCGAGGCCATGAGTTTGACATCGGTGCCGATCCAGACCTTGCCGTCGCGGTTCTCGATCGAGAAGGACTGGCCGAGGAGGGTCTGGCTGCTCTCCTTCATGCGGCTGATGTCGCGTGCGGCGATCTGGCCCTGGAGAACGTGGAACTTCAGGATGCTGGCGAGGCGCTCCTTGTTCTCCGGCTTGAGGAAGGTCTCGACGGTGCCGGGGGGGAGTTTGGCCCACGCTTCATCGGTCGGGACGAAGACGGTGTAGGGGCCGGCGGCCTTGAAGGTTTCGACGAGGCCCGCGGCCTTGACGGCGCTGGCGAAGGTCTTGCAGTTGCCCGATGCGACGGCCGTGTCGAACACGTTGGCCGAGGCGTTGGTGGGGTTCGTCGTCGTCGGCTTGTTGGCGCTCGGCGAGTTGTTGCCGGCGATGGCCACACCGGCCGCGGCGACGACGGCGATGAGCGAAACAGCGGTCCAGTTCTTCATGTGCGATCTCCTGTCACGAGAATGAAAGTCGTTGCCCGGCCGCGGACGCGCGGACGGTGATTCGTCCTAGAACGTCGGCCGCTCCGGGGCATGGGTTCAGGGGGAAAGGTGCGGTTGGCCCGAAAAGGGTGAGATAACCGCATCCGGGCGTTGCGTTTTGCGGTTCCGGAGACTCGATTTCCGTCGGCTTCTCCAGACTGACGCCCGTTTCGGGGACTCGCGGGGGGAGGACGCGGATCGCCAACTTTGTGCGCTCGATGACGATCCCCAGCACCGTGACTTCCTCGCTCCAGCGCTCGGCGATCAGCCCCTGACCCGGCGCGTACCAGCGGTCGATGGTGCGGATGGCGCTCGCGGCGGAGAAGCGCGAGGTGAAGACTTCGCGGAGGTGCTTGGTCTCGAAGACTCCGGCGGCGGTGTGGATGCGCTGGTCGCCGACGTAGTTGAACTCGGAGATGGCGGTGCCCTTCTCGCGGAGGCGCTTGGGGTCTTCGAGGAGGGGGAGGCGGATCTTCAGTTCGCGCGTGAGCGTATCGCCCGGTTCGATGCGCGCGGGGACGGTGATGGGTGCGGGGTCCATGTCGACGCGCACGCCGCGCT
Organism: Phycisphaerales bacterium; assembly: GCA_020054055.1. GTDB lineage: Bacteria > Planctomycetota > Phycisphaerae > Phycisphaerales > UBA1924 > JAEUIV01. The sequence continues at coordinate 3,839 of JAGVLZ010000198.1, read as the reverse complement.
CGAAGTTGAGGGAATAGGGGAGGACGAGCGAGCCGTCCCGTGCGTCGATGGTCTGGAAGCGCTCTTCGAGGGCGGTGGGTTCACCCTCGACGCGGCGGGTAATGAACCACGATGTGGGGCTGAGCCCGGGCGCGCGGACCTGGAGCATGACGGAGCCGGTGTTGTCGCCTTCGAGGACTTCGTAGCGGGTGGTGAACTCGCCTTCGGGGGATTCGGATTCGAGGGGGGAGGGCTTGGGGTTTGTGGCGGTAGCCCAGGGGAGGAGTTCTGTCAGCGTCGCGGCGGACTTGGGCGCGCGCGCGGGTTCGAGAGAGAGGAGGTCGCCCTCGATGATGGGGGAGGTGCAGGCGGGGAGGAGGGCCAAGAAGAGAGCGAGAAGGAGTGGGCCTGTGCGTGGCATGGGGGGAGGATACGCCTTCAACCGGGAGGGGCGGCATAAGTTGTCCGGTATCATGCGCGTCATGGAACGAACTGGCCCATTCCAGCACCGACCGCTCAAAGCAGCGGTCGGTGGCACGGTGTTGATCCTGACGTGCGGGGCAATGCTCGGCTCCTGCAAGGGGATCGCGCACGAGGGGACGAATCAGCCGACTTCGATCATTGAGGCGTTCACGCCGACGACTCCGGCCATGGCCGCGGCGTGGGCTGCTGATGAGTATGACGCGGACAAGCGGTACCGGGGGATGCTGCTGCTTGCGAATGCGCCGTTCGGCGGTGAACGGGTGTACGTCGAGATGTACACCAAGGCGTCGGCGGATGAGGACCCGGCGGTGCGGGCGGCGGCGATCCGGGGCCTCGCGCTGCATGGGTCGCCGGAGCATGTGCCCCTGATTTTGAGACAGTTCGATGATGAGAACCGGACGCTGCGGTGGGAGTGTGCGCGGGCGTTGCAGCGGTTGCACAACCGCGAGGCGATCCCGGCGCTGCTCACGCACATGGGTGAGAAGACCGAGGATGAATCCCTGGTGCGTGCGGCGTGCGCGGACGCGATGGGGCAGTATGCCGAGCCGCGCGTTCTGGATGGGCTGACGGCGGCGCTGGGTGATCGTGACCTGTCGGTGAACGATGCGGCGCTGCGTTCGCTGCGGACCTTGACGGGGCAGGATTACGGCGATGACCTGCGCGAGTGGGTGGCGTGGAAGAAGCGGACGACAGACCTCTTTGCGGCGCGGCGCGGGTACATCTATCCGGTTTTCTACCGTGATAAGACGTGGCTCGAGACGCTCATCCCGCTGTGGGTGCCGCCGAATGAGATTGCGGCGGCGCCGGCGGGGATGAATGCTTCGAGCGTGGCGACGGAGCCGGCGCCGGAGCCCTCGGTGCCTGCACAAACATCAGAATCCCAGCAGGACACCGGCGGCGATACCCGAAATAACTGAGACGATGCGAGCGCTCCGCTACGAAGGCCCGGCGACGGGGGTTGTTCTTTCTCGAAGCACACCCGAGCCGGAGGTGCGCGAAGGGGAGGCGCTGGTGCGCCCGATCAAGATGGCGATCGGCGCGGCGGACGTGCTGATGGCGTCTCGGAAGCCCGATGTGCCGCCGGTGACGATGGGTCGGGAGTTTGTGGGCATCGTCGAGAAAATCGGGAATTCGAGGGGGGCGAAGGAGAAGGGGCCGACGCTGGTCGGGAAGCGCGTGGTGGCATCGTCGAGCGTCTCGTGCGGCGATTGCGACCTGTGCCAGCGCGGCTTGGCGGGGCATTGCCGGAATCGCGCGGTGGTGGGGGTGTTCGGGCGCGATGGGTGCTTTGCGGATCGGGTCGTTCTGCCGCTGCGGAACCTGTTCGTCGTGCCGAGCGACGTCGATGACGACCGGGCGGTCTTCGCGGAGGCGCTGTCATCGGCGGTTCACGCGGCGCAGCAGTTGCGACTCGAGGGAAAGCCGTACATCACGGTGATCGGCGACGGGGTGATGGGGCTGCTGTGCGGGCAGTTGATGAACCGGTTGAACGCGGCGGTGCGGGTGGTGGGGTCGCACGAGTCGCGCGTTGATTTGAGCGCGAAGTGGGGGGTGAAGCATCGGCTGGAGCGCGATGTTGGTCGGCGCGCGGACCAGGATGTGGTGGTGGATTGCACGGGGACGGCGGAGGGGTTTGATCTGGCGATGAAGTTGGTCCGGCCGCGGGGGAAGATATTGGTGAAGGGGATGATTCACCCGGCGCTCGGCGCGGCGTGGACGATCGATGTGTCCGCGATCGCGACGAAGGAGATCGAGGTGATCGGGAGCCGGTGCGGGCCGATGGGGGAGGCGCTGGAGGTTCTGAAGCGCGGCGAGGTGGATGTTGTGGGTTTGATCTCGAAGCGCGTGCGTCTGGAAGACGGTGTCGAGGGGATGCGCATCGCGGGGCGCGGGGAGGCGATCAAGGTGGTGGTGGAGGGGTAGTGGGGCCATGAATCGGCAACGTACATACGGGGTGATGTCGTGACCGTTGTCAGGATCGGTGATGCCGCGGGGATGCTTGCGGACCTTGTCCGGCGCGCGGCGTCGGGTGAGGAGGTTTTCCTGGCGCACAACGGTCAGCCTGTCGCTCGTACCAGTCCATTCGAGACGCCGGATGCGTCGCGGAAGAGCAGAGAAGCCATCGAACGGCTCAAAGAGCTGAGCGAGGGGCAGTCTCTCGCGGTATTCCCATCAAGTCGCCGGTATCCGAGGGGCGACGGCGAGCGAACTTGCAATCGTTGGATCGATGACGCTTGCGTGGTGCTTTGCTGACGAGCGGAAGCCCTCCGAGACGGCGATGCGGGACAGGCTTTGAGAAAGAACGCGCCGTCGCGGCCTGTTCCTGGAGTGTCGAGGCGGCGAACGTTCTGCTTGTGAATGAGAAGTGCGGGCGTCTCCCGGCCGATCAGTTGTCCCAAACGATCCCCACGATCAGCGCCCCGAACCCGTCCACCGGCGGTGGGCAGGTTCACTCTGCTGCGGCCCGGGCAGTTCTAGAACTCACTCCCACTCCCCGCCTCCACCCGCTCCCCCGTCACCGGATCGCTAAACGCCAGATAGGACGCGTGCAGCATCATTCTTCCGGGGGGATCGGTCTGAACAAGCCGACCGACATCTCCCGCGCGCCGGTACCCGTTGCCATAGAGCACATCGCCCACGATGCAATGCCCGATCCCGCCGCAGGCGATGCTGGTCGCCGCGTGGATGCGCAACTGATGAGCGCGCCCCGTGACCGGCGAGAACTCCACGCGCGTCCGATCCGTCTCGTACGTCAGCACGCGCCATCGCGTCACCGATTCGCGCCCGTGCAGCCCGTCGACGATCTGCCACGGCCGATTCTCCGGGTCGAGCCGGATCGGTAGGTTCACCTCTCCCTCGCGCGCGTGCTCGACGAGTCCGTCGAGCAGCGCGATGTACCGCTTTTCCACGCGCCGTTCCTCGAACTGCTTCGACAACTGACGCTGCGCCTCCGCCGTCAATCCCAGCACCAGAAGCCCCGAGGTATCCATGTCGAGGCGATGCACGATCAAGGGCCCGGTGGCATCAGGGATCATCGCCGCCACGCGCGAGGCAACGCAGTCCTTCTTCCAAGGCTCATCGCCCTTCCCCGGCACCGATAGCAGCCCCGCGGGCTTGTCGACGACAACCCACGACTCGCCGCGAGCGACGATGGCGAGGGTCCCAGGTTCCGGCGGCGCGGCGGTCATGCAACGGGAGTCTAAGCGCGCAAACGCTATCGTGGTCGCCATGCTTCTCGTGTCGGGCATCCTGATTGGTCTGGCGATCGGCGCGGCGGTGGGTGTCCCGCTGGCGCTTTTCGAGGTGAAGCGCCAGACCAACCGGGCCCGAGAGGCGGAGAGCCGCGCCCAGGCCGCGCAGCGCCTCGCGGAGATCGG
>JAGVLZ010000331.1 GCA_020054055.1 Phycisphaerales bacterium | reverse complement strand
GTCGCGGTGGTCGCGATGTCGATCAGCGGGATGTCGCCGGCGTTCCTTTCCAGCGTCGGGGGTGAGATGGCGCCGTTGATCTGGATGGGGATCTTCGCGGGTGCGACGCTGCTCTTCGCGGGGCTGGGGTTTGTGATGGGGAAGAAGGCGTAGGGGCGGGTTCAGGGTTCAGGGTTTTCCGATTCCCCACTCCCCACTCCCCACACCCCACTCCCTACTCCCTTCAGGAGCAGGGGATGAGGAAGTTGGTGAGAACGGCGGTGATGTCGGCGAAGTTGACTTGGCCGTCGTGGTTGGCGTCGCCTTCGGGGCCGGAGAGGAGGAAGTTGGTGAGGACGGATGTGATGTCCGCGAAGTTGACGGTGTTGTCGTTGTTGGCGTCGCCTGGGCATGGGGCGGGGACGTTGGGTGATTCGCATCCCCATTTTGCGATGGCCCAGGAAGAGTGGGGACCGGCGGAAAGGAATGTGCCGACGATGAAGAGGGCGGTGGGGTTCGGGCCTGCCGATCCGTCGTCGTCGAAGAGTTCGAGGTCGTGAACGCCGGGGGGCAGGGCGGTGATGGAGTAGGGAGCGAACGAGAGGCCTGCGCCCAGCGCGTTCCACTGTGCGCCGTCCCAGCGGGCGATGCCCTGGGTCGGGCCGCCGGGGGCGGTGAAGTAGCCCGCGGCGAAGAGCGAGAGCGGAGTGGCGCCTTGGCCGTCGGGATCGAAGACGATCAGATCGTGGAGGAGGGGTGAGGTGATGCTGATGGCGTTGCCGATGGGGTTGTCGAGGTTGGTGGGGAGTGGCGACCATTGTGTTCCGTTCCACTTCGCCAGGCCGCGGGCGGGGACGGGTGTGACGCCATCGGTCCACTGGAGGAAGTTCCCGGCGGCGTAGAGCGCGTTGTTGAAGATGGTGAGGGCGTTGATGCGCGCGGGTGATCCGTCGGCGGAGCCGGTGAAGGAACCACCCGGGGGACCAAGCGGTGTCCATTCGACGCCGTCGTATTGGGCGATGTCTTTGGCGTTGCCGAGAGAGGTTGGTTGGACGAAGTCTCCGGCGGCGATGAGGCGCGCGGGGTTTGGGCCGTTGCCGTCAAAGTCGAAGGCGATGAGATCGGTGACGACGGCGGCCCCGAAGGTGAAGTTGGTGGTGGTCCAGAGTTCGCCGTCGAAGGCGAGGACGGCGCCGGAGGGTGCGGATGTGGCGAAGGAGATGGCGTCGAAGTCTCCGGCGGCGACGAGGAGCGCGGGGAGCGGACCGCCCCCGGATGTGCCGTCGGGATCGAAGGGGAGGAGTGCGTGGACGGTGGTGCCGCCGGAGAGTTGGCCGAAGGTTTGCCACCCTGCTGATTCGATCCAGCGTGCGAGTGGGCCGACGTTTGGCGTGTTGTCGAGTTGGTCGAAGGAGCCTGCGATGTGCTTGGTGGCGGGCGCGGGGCCGGGACCATCGGGATCGAAGTCTGTGACGGCGAGGATGCGGCGGGGGTTCATGCGCGGGTCGATGTCGGGGTCGAGGCCGGCGCGTTGCCAGCCGGTGAGGGATGAGTAGCGGGCGTTGGCGTTTTTGATTGCGTCGGCGGAGGCTGGGTAGCCGGCGACGCATGAGCGGAGTGGGATGGTGGCGTTGGCGGCTGAGGCGAAGGAGCCGTGGACGAAGAGGGATTCGGGTGCTGGGCCATCGCTGTCGGGGTCGAGCGATGCGAGCGATTGCGTCGAGACGGAGAGGGTGAGGAGATTCCACGAAAGGCCATTATTCATGGTGGACCAGTCTTCGCCGTCCCATGTCGCAATCATGTTGGTGGTGAGCACGTCGGTGACGTACGGATAGACGACACACTCCTCGATGTCTCCGCGCCAGACGCCGGTGAACCCGCCCCCCACAACCAGAAGCGGGGCGTCGGGTCCGTCTCCGTCAAAGTCGAAGGAGGTCATAGCGTCCAGCAAGTTCGGTGATGTCAGCCACTGCGAGTTGATGTTGATCCCCATCTGCGGGCCGTACTCGCCGACGGCGGACCATTCCGCTCCGTTCCACCGTTGCAAGCGGGCGGCGATTTGGCTCTGCGGCTCAAAGATCCGCGCGACAAACAACGCCGCGTTCCCGGGGCCTGCGCCGTCGTCATCGTGCACCCACGCGCGGCCATTTTGTGGCCCGTAACTGCTGATCGGCGGATCGGTGACGCCGTCCATTGAGTGGATCCGCGTCCACGAGACGCCATCCCACAGCGTTATGTCTGCCGTTGTTCCGCCGTCCTGATCGTTGATCTCCGAAACCACCACAAGCCGGGCGTTTACCGGCCCCGGCCCGTCGGCATCGAAGGTCGTCATCCCCAGCCCGATCCCAGGACGATCGGGGAGGCCCGCTCCGACGGGGTGCCATGCCCCATTGAACCATTGCGCCAGGTACGTCATCGCGCCTGCGCCGCACGGATCGCAGGCGAACGTGCCGCAGGCGAAGAGGCGCGCGGGGGCTGATCCCGGCCCGTCCGGGTCCCACGATTCGAGGTCGAAGACGGCGAGGCCGTAGGAAGTAGGCTCCGCGCCGGGGAACGGCATGTCTGTCCAGGTTGCGCCGTCCCATGAGGCGACCATCGGTTGTGCCCCCCACTCGCCAGCGGCGTACAACTTGGCGAGCGACGGCCCCGCGCCGTCTTCATCGAATACCCGCATGTCGAATACGCGGTCGCCCGCGCTGTTGAAGCGAGTTCCGACCTGTTGCCACGCCGTGCCATCGAAGCGCGCGATCTGGCGCCTCCCGGGTGCGGGAGCGAGGGCGAAGATGCCGCCGCAGACGTAGAGGGACTCCGCTTCCGGGCCGGGGCCATCGGGATCAAAGGCCGCGAGCGCGCCACGCTGAAGCGGGATGCCCGCCGGTCCAAACGTGCTCGCTGACAACTCGTTTCCACCGACGCGTTCCCACCCGGCGTCTGTCCAGCGCAGCACAGCGCGGCGCGACGAGCCGCCGTATTGCGTGGGCGCTTGGAGCGCGACGAGTGAGGGTGATTCGGGGCCTGGGCCGTCGAAATCGAAGGTGGTGAGGGCGCGGACGGGGCCGGCGAGTTCGTTGCCGCCGAAGACGGGGATCCAGTCGGGGGTGCAGGGTCGTGCTTGCAACGCGGCGGCGAGCGGGCCGAGGGTCGCGGCGAGGACGAGTGGATGAAGTCGGCGCACGCGGCACTCTCCTTTGTGAGGAGGAGAGTGTACGGGGCGCGCGAAAGGTCTGTTCCGCGTGGGGCGATGTTAATTTGGTGAAAGAGCCTTCGCGTGCGCCCGCACGGGCTGAAAGCCCGTGCTACCCGGCTGCCGCCCGCTTTGCGGGCTTCGTCGATTCCAACCCGCGTGTCCACCGGCTCGCGCCGGTGGCTATTGGCTTGCGCCCGCTCCGCGGGCTTAGGGGTGAGGCATCGGTACCATCGTTCGTATGGAACGACCACGGCTGGCGCTGCACTGGAAGATTCTGATCGGCATGGTGCTCGGGGCCGCGGTGGGGTTCGCGGTGAATACCTTCGCGCCAGAAATGTGGGGTCCATTGGGGGTTCGTGACTCTGCGGCCTACATGGCGCATCGCGTGTCCGACGCGAATGCAGACGCTAAGCCTGTCGCGTGGGTGATGCGGTTTGTCGCGGAGTTGACTCAGTTCGTGGGTGATTTGTTTTTGCGGTGCCTGCGTTTCATCGCGGTGCCGATTGTTTTGTTCTCGTTGATCTTCGCGGTGGCGAACCTCGGCGACCCGCGGAAACTGGGGCGGATGGGGGGGAAGACGATTGTGCTGTTTCTGTTCACGGGTTTTGTGTCGGCGGCGCTGGGGGTGACGATCGCTTCGGTCTTCGCGCCGGGCGAGGGGATGTCGGCGGAGGTGCGGGAGAACCTGCCGGGGGCGGGGCTCGCGCAGGCGGAGCAGGCTGAGGTGAGTGCGGCGGCGATCAGCGGCTGGAAGATGGCGCTGGACGCGGTGACGACGAACCCGTTCAACTCGATTGCGAATGGGCAGATGCTCCAGATCGTGGTGATGTCGATCGTGATCGGGCTGGGGCTGACGATGATCCCGAAGGAGAAGGCGCGGCCGGCGATTGAGGTGTGCGAGAGTTTCGCGGAGGCGGTGCTGCGGCTTGTTCAACTGTTGATGCACGCGGCGCCGTACGCGGTCTTCGCGCTGATGGCGGGGATTGTCGGGAGTTTCGGGGTCGGCGTGTTCGTGGCGCTGGCGAAGTACTGCCTCGTGGTGGTGGGGGGGCTGGCGATTATTCTGTTTGTGATCTATCCGACGCTGACGACGCTGCTGACTCGTCGGGGGAACAAGGTGGGGTGGCGGAGGTTCTTCCGCGCCACCGCGCCCGCGCAGGTAGTCGCCTTCTCGTCGAGTTCATCCGCGGCGACGCTGCCGGTGACGATGGAGTGCGCGCGGGATCGGCTCGGGGCGTCGGAGGATGTGGCGTCGTTCGTCTGCTCGCTGGGCGTGTCGTTCAACATGGACGGCACCGCGATGTACCAGGCGGTGGTGGTCACGTTCCTGGCGCAGTTGTACGGCGTGGACCTGTCGTTCGCGGATAAGTTGCTGGTGACGATCATGGCGGCGAGTTTGTCGATCGGCGTGCCGGGGATCCCCGGGGGGAGCCTCGTGGTGATGGCGGTGGTTTTGGATTCGATCGGCGTGCCGACGCAGGGGATCGCGATTATTTTGGCGGTGGATCGGGTGCTGGATATGTGCCGCACGGTGGTCAATGTTTCGGGGGACACGATGGGCTGCGCGATCATCGCGGCGAGCGAGGGGAAGTTGAAGACGGAGGCGGAGGTGGCGCGGATGGGGGAGGCGTAGAGCGCTCGGGCCGGGAAATATTCACCGCGGAGGCGCGGAGGACGCGGAGAAGAGAGATTGTCATCGGGTGGGAATGGAGCGGCGATGTCGAGCGCGGGTTCAACGGCGGCGGGGGATGACGAGTCGCGGTCGCTGTTTGCGCCGTGGCGGATGTCGTACATGACGATGCTGGAGCGCGCGGGGGAGGAGGCGGCGGCGGGGGGGAAGAAGAGGGGGTCGTGCTTCCTGCGCGACTACTGGCTGAACCCGGCGGATGATGCGAAGAATCATGTGATCGTGCGGACGGGGATTCCTACGCCGACGATGAGCGAGTCTTCGAGTGAATCGTCGGGTGGTGGTCGTGGCGGCCTCATCATGCTGAACAAGTACCCGTATGCGAATGGGCATCTGCTTGTCTGTCTGGGCGAATCGCGCGGGCGTTTGCTGGAGTATTCGGAGGCGCAGCGGGCGGAGTTCTGGTCGATGGTGGACCTGGCGGTGGAACTGGTGGAGCGCGCGCTGAACCCGCAGGGGGTGAACGTGGGGGTGAATCAGGGGAACGCGGCGGGGGCGGGTGTGCCGGAGCATGTACACGCGCATGTGGTGCCCCGGTGGGCGGGGGATGTGAACTTCATGAGCGCGTGCGCGAACGTGCGCGTGATCCCGAGCGCGCTGGAGGAGATGGCGGGGAGGATGCGGGGGGTGTGGGGGGAAATGCAAGCGGCCTTTCCAATCGCCATTCGCTCGGAGTCGACAGGCGCCGCTTTCGATGAGAAGGATCTTCTTCCTTTCCACGGAATGGCCGAAGACCAATCGGAAACGGATCGCCTCAAAGTTCTTCTCGCGTCGCTCCGACGTGATCGCAAGCCTTTCTATCTCACGAGTGTCGAGTTGGAACCTATTCTCCGGTGGAAACTTCGCGGCCAATACTCCAGAACCGCGAAGCATCGAGCGACAAATTCAGAAGAAGACATCCGGGCGATTACTCAAAGCGCCTTCGCAATTGTCAATTCCGACAAAGAGGAAGAAGCTCGTTTGCGCCTTGAGAAACTTCAAGAACTGGGCGGGATCGGGATTGGTGTCGCATCTGCAATCCTCTCGCTCGTTCATCCCTCGGAATACGTCGTGATCGACCCCTTTGGGTGGTGGGCGATCTACAGAGAGGATCGTTCTGACAAGGGGTTCACGATTTCGCAGTATCTGCGGTATCGCGCTGCCGCCGCAAAGATTGCCTCGTCATTGGGCTGGACCGTGCAGGAAGTTGATCATGCACTATGGTCTTTGGGAATGAAGCAGATGCCTCGGAAGCCCGGATGACGGCCGGGCTAAAGTCGTTCAAAATCGTCAACGGGCATCTCGCAATCCGACAGGATTTTGTTCATGAGTCCGGGGCCGATGATTTCGTTGGCGTGAACTGAAACGACGGTGGCGCGGCCGTCCGGGTGCTGCATGAAGTGGTGGCTGCCTTTGATGCGCAGGACGACGAACCCGGCGACTTTCAGGCGACGGACAACTTCTTTCCCCGCGATGCGCGGCAACTTCGGCATCAGGCCACGGCAATCCGTTGAACCCCGACAAACTCAGAGAGGCCGCGTGAACCACGAACCTCCAGGCACAAGTCAATCGCCTCGCGGATGCGCAACATCAGTTTGTCGAGGGACTTCGCCTGCGTATGGCAGCCGGGGAGTTCGGGGACGCTGGCGACGTAGTAGCCCGCTTCGTCGCGCTCGATGACGACGTGGAACTCGCGGGGGCGAGATTTTGCGCGGGGCTTTCGGCGGGGTGCGGGCATGTTGGAAGCATATACCGTGGTGGAGACGCCCCGCGCGAACCCCCTTCCTTGCGGGCGGGGTTCCAGGGGTTTTTGGCGTTACTTCTTCGCGGCCTTGTATTCGTTGAGGGCCTTCTGGAGATCGGCCTTCATCTCGTCGTCCCTGGCGTAGTGGATGGCGGCTTCCTGCGTCTTGATGGCGGCGTTGGTGTCGCCCTTGAGGAAGTGGACGCGGGCGAGGGTGTCGAGGATGCCCGGCTCATTCGGCGCGATCTCGTCGGCGCGTTTCGCGGCCTGCATGGCGATGTCGAGGTTCTTGTCCTTCACGTCGCCGTCGGGGTCGACGATTTCCCAGGCGATGCCGTTGAGGGTGCCCGCGTCGTCCTTGAAGTCCTGCTCGATGAGGGTGGCGGCGAGGGCGTAGGCCTTGGCGGTGTCCCCCTGGTCCATCGCGGCGAAGAAGGCGTTGCGCCGGGCTTCGACGGCGTACTCGGCCTCGTACTTGCTCTTGGCGGCGGAGAGGTTCCACTTGCCGGCGACGATGCCTTCGAGGGCGGCGTCGAGGCCCATCGGGTGGCCGATGTAGGCGATGCGCGACTGCTGATCGACGACGAAGGCGCAGGGGATGCCGCGCTGGTCGGCACCCTTCATGTAGGCATCGTCGGTTTTCTTGGACTCGTCCCAGGCTACGGTGTACTGCATCAGCCCCTGCTCGTTCTTCTTCTTGACCATCTCCTCGACTTTTTCAAGGGTGTTGCGTTTGTCGGGCTTGGTGACGGCGACGAAGGTGATGTCGGGGTAAGTCTTGGAGAGTTCGGCGAGGTGGGGCATGGCGCGGACGCATGGGCCGCACCAGGTGGCCCAGAACTCGACGACGTAGACCTTTCCCTTCTCGAAGGCGGGGATGGACTCGCCGCGGACCCACTTGTCGATGGAGAGAGCGGGTGCGGGGCTGCCGATGGTGAGGCGCGTTGTCGAGGCTGACTCGGCGGCGGCGGGCCCCTCCGCGAGCGCGATCATGGAGGCGGGGGAGAGGAGGATCGCGGCGGCGAGGATGAGGGGCTTGGTCATCGGTGGGTCCTTGAGAGTGTGGATTGAAGACGCGGATTGTACGCACCGTCGGGCGACGCCAGGTTTTCGCGCCATCGCCCGGCCTCGACGCAAAGCCATCGAGACCAGTGCCCACTTAGTTTTCGACGAGGCGGAGGTTCAACACGGAGACCTGCGTCTGCTCGACGTTCACGCCGCCGAGGGACCATTTGGTGTCGATGGTCATGCCGGCTTTGCGGAACTGGAGCAACATGCGGTGGCGGTTGTAGACGATTTTGGTCGCGCCGGTGGAGGTGGGTTCGAGGCTGACGGTGGCGACGTCGTCGGCGGGGTTCTCGGGGCGCTTGAGCGACATCGCGATCTGGGCGCCGCAGTTGACGACGTCCGAGTCGGCGTCGACGACGACGAAGTCGGAGACCATCTCGATGGCGCCGGCGGGGGGGAGAGCGATGGTCTCGGTGGTCTGCCAGCCCTTGCCGACGACGCGCGTGGCCTTCCATGCGCCGTCCAACTTGAAGATGGGGGTGAGGGCGTTGCCGAGTTTCTCGTTGGTGAAGAAGCCCTGGTAGCGGTCGTCGGGGAGGTCGATTTTGGATGCGGCGTCGGCGAACTTTTCCAAGCCGCTGACGACGGAGGCGTTCCCCTCGGCGTCGACTTCGATGGAGAGGGTTGCCTTCTCGAGTGTGTCGCCGAGTTTGGCGACGGGTGCGGCGTCATCCGGGAGCGCGGCGGCGGGCCACTCGAAGCCGACCTTCTGGTCGCCGATGGGCGCCTGGACCATGGCGCGCTCGAAGTGTCCTTCGAGTTTGGCCGAGCCGTCGGCGGAGACCTCGAGGACTTTCATGCGGATCTGCGAGCCCGCTTTGAGCGAGGTGATCTGGGCGGGCTGGCCTTCGCCCATCTTCTGGGAGACGTCGAGGACCATTCCGATCGAGTAGGCGAACTCGTCGCCCTGCTTGAGGACGGGCTTGAGGGGGACCTCGGATTGCGCGAGGGCGGTCGCGGGGGAGAGGAGGATGGCGGCGACGATAACCGGGCGGAACAGATGACGGACCATGAAAGGCTCCTGTGTTGTAAGGGTAAGAGTCTACCCGGCGGGGCGGGATGGGTGGCATGATCTGGGCCGTGACACTGATCCGCCGGCTTCGACGGATCGGTGGGTCCGGCGTTCCCGCACCGATTTCCATCGGAATGTGAATCGGTGGCACGCTCTTAGAATGACCGAGTGAGACTCGCGCTTGTGCAGTTCAATCCGGTGGTGGGCGGCCTTGCCGGGAACGCCTGGCGTGCGGCTGAGTGGGTGGATCGCGCTCGCGAGGCCGGTGCGGGGCTGGTGGTGTTCCCGGAGTTGGCGCTGGTGGGATATCCGCCGCGGGATTTATTGATGCAGGAGGGGTGCCTGGATGCGGCGCGTGCGGCGGCGGCGGG
>JAGVLZ010000411.1 GCA_020054055.1 Phycisphaerales bacterium | reverse complement strand
TGCCCGCGACGGAACCGATCGCGCAGGCCCGGGGGGAGCTCTTCATCAACCCGTACGCCGACCCGGCCCGCGCGGGTCAGGATTCGGTGTATCGCACGGTCGGCCGGGTGTTGAACGGCGGGATGGTGACCAAGCCTCTGCCCGTGACGCTGACTTTGGACACGCCTTCGCACGCGCGGGCTCGGGCGATCATGGAGTCGATCAACAGCCGCTTTCCGCGGGCGACGGGTGACGGGCCGGTGGCTCGGGGGTTGAACGAGGAAACGGTTGAGGTCAACGTTCCGGGCAAGTACCGGCACGAATCGGTGGAGTTTTTCAGCCTTCTGGAGCACGTCCGCGTCGATCGGACTTTTCCAGAGGAGGCGGCGATCCAGTATGTGAAGGCGCTCCGCGAGCAGCCGGAGATCGCGGAGAATCTGTCGTGGGCGCTGCAGGCGCTCGGGCCGGTGGCGTTGCCCCAGGCTCGAAGTTTGTACGAGTACCCGGAGATCAGGCCTCGCATGGCGGCGATCACGGCGGGGGCGAAGCTGGGGGATGTGACGACCCGGCCGCACCTGGAAGGAGTGGTGATGACCGGCCCGCCTGGGCTGCGGGTCGGGGCGATCCAGTTGTTGGGGATTCTGCCCGCCGACCCGAAGGTGAACGAGTTTCTGCGCGACCAGTTGAACTCGGGGGAACTGGACGTTCGGCTCGCGGCGTATGAGGCGCTCTCCCGCCGCGGCGATCCCTGGATCGAGCGGAAACGGATCGGCAACAAGTTTGCGATCGACCTGGTCCCGTCCGCCGAGCCGATGGTGTACGCGACGCTCCAGCGGGAACCCCGGGTGGTCATCTTCGGGGACAACCTGGAGGTGCGGCGGCCGGTGTTTGTGAGCGTGTGGGACGATCGGCTGATGCTCTCTGCCCAGAGCGAGTCGGAGCCGTTGAAGGTCTTCTACAAGGACTTCCGGACGGGGCGGAACTCGCAGGGGGAGAGTCCAGCGACGATGTCGGACGTGGTCGAATACCTGGCCCACCACACGACGCCTGAGGAGCCCGCACCGGGGCTGGACTTGTCGTACTCGGAGGTCGTCGGGGCGCTGGCGGTGATGCTCCAGAAGGGGGCGGCCGCGGCTCCCTTCGTCCCCGAGAGCGACAAGTTGGAGTTGGAACTTATTCGGGCGCGGCAGACGGAGAGCGGGCCGGATCGGCCTGAGTTCGACGAAGAACCTCCGGCGGAGGCCATGGCGGCGGAGGATCGACCAGACACGGACGAAGGCGATCGGTCGGAAGGCGAGGGGGACGCGGTCGAACCCGCACCGGCGTCTCCGGCGCCCGTGCTGAAGAAGCGGTACGTGGTGCCGTTGAACCCGGCCGTGCCGGCGAAGAAGCCCTCGGGCACTCCCTGATCGCCGAATCTTTCATTCGCTGATTTGCCCCGGTTTCCGGGGGTTGTCATACTATTGAAAAGGTCCGCTTGTGTGGCCGGTGAGACCGATATGAAGGATGCATCAGCCGCGTGCGCGCGGGATCGCGCGGCGCGGGACAACTCAAGACCATGGACGGTCGCCCGCCCCGGCGGGATTCGGCAAGGAGGTCGGCGCAGATGATGCGGCTCGCGAAACTGACGCTCTCGGGGTTCAAGTCTTTCGCCGACAAGACGGAGTTCACGTTCGATGCGCCGATCACGGGGATCGTCGGGCCGAACGGCTGCGGCAAGTCGAACGTCGTCGATGCGATCAAGTGGGTGCTGGGCGAGCGGTCGGCCAAGAGCCTGCGCGGGAAAGAGATGATCGACGTGATCTTCGCCGGCAGCGCGGGGCGCCAGCCGATGGGGGCCGCGAGCGTGGTGCTGAGTTTCGACAACCCGGAACTGACGGCGGACGAGCTGGTGGTGTTGGAGGCGCTGAGGGGCGGAGACACGGGTTATAAACCCGTGCCACTCGAAGACACGGGTTGCAAACCCGTGCCACTCGAAGACACGGGTTGCAAACCCGTGCCACTTGAAGACACGGGTTGCAAACCCGTGCCACTCGAAGACACGGGTTACAAACCCGTGCCACTCGAAGGGGTAGAGGGTGTCGAGGGAGACGAAGAAGCGGCGGAGGCTTCGCTGCTCTTCGATCGTTCGGCGGATCGGCGGCGGGCGCTGCCGATCGATACGGAGCGTGTCGATGTCGAGCGGCGCTTGTATCGAGATGGCACATCGCATTACCTGATCAACGGGAAGAAGGCGCGGCTGCGCGATATCCGCGATCTGTTTCTGGACACGGGGGTCGGCGCGGACGCCTACTCGATCATCGAGCAGGGGAAGGTCGATGCGCTCCTTTTGGCGAGTCCGTACGAGCGGCGGACGTTTTTCGAGGAGGCGGCGGGGGTGGCGCGGTTCAAGGTGCGGCGCGTCGAGGCGCAACGCAAGCTCGAACGCACCGAAGTGAACCTCGTCCGCGTGCGCGAGCAGTTGGATTCGACGGAGCGTCGGCTGCGCCTCGTGAAGGGGCAGGCCGCGAAGGCGCGCAAGTGGCGGCAGTTGGACGGCGAACTCAAGGCGCTGCGCATGGCGGTGGCCTTCGAGCAGTACGACGATCTTCAGCAGCGCCTCGCGGGGCTGACCTCGCGTTTGCAGGACCTGGAAGGGAAGCGGAGCGAAGCGATCGCGGAACTGACTTCGATCGAGGACGCGAAGCAGCAGGCGGAACTGCTGCGCCACGAGACGACCGAATCGCACCGCACGGCGGAGCGAGAGAAATCCGCGGCGGAGCATCGACTGCACTCGGCGCAGCAGCGTCGGGGGATGACGGAACGCAACGCGGCGGAGGCACGCTCGCATCTGGCGGAAGAGGCGAGAAGGCTCGAAACAATCGAATTGCAGATCGGCACGCTCGACAAGGAGAGCGCGCAGCACTCGGCGGCTGTGGATGATCTTGCGGGGATGGTGGAGAAGGCC